>JBCCAG010000090.1:0-9057 GCA_039814955.1 Cyanobacteria bacterium P01_A01_bin.135 | reverse complement strand
GTACTGCACCCTGGGGTTGGGGAACGCCTACCTGGCGCTGGAGCAGGCGGGCACGGCTCAGCCCTACCTAGAGGCAAGTGTGGCCACGGCCCAGCAGGCGGGTCACCTGATGCTAGAGGGGCTGAGCTACGGAGCCCTGGCGGAGGCTTATTACCAGCTGGGGCAATTCTTGGAGGCGGTGGTGCCGGCTTGCCTAGGGGCCTATTTGCTAAAGCAGACCGGCGCGCCGGAGCAGCAGGCGGCGAATTTGGTGGTGATTTTACGGGGGCAGTTGGGGGAGCAGTTTAGCTCGGCGCTGCAGCGGCAGCGACCGCAGATTGTGGCCCGCATCAGCGTAGAGGGGTATGATGCGCTGCTGCAGTGATGCGCTCTAAGAGGATGTTTGAGAATTGAGTGCTGGGTGAGCAATTAGACTAACCGACGCACCATGATACGGACCATCGCCAAGTAGAGCATTGCCTCACTGGTTTCGGGTAGCACCTCGTAGTCCTTGCTGAGGCGGCGGTAGCGGTTCCACCAGCCGAAGGTGCGCTCTACCTTCCAGCGTTTTTTGAGCAAGACAGACCCCTTGGTCTCTTCAGGACGTAGCACTACCAGGATGACCCAGCGCAGCGCTGCACTGGCCCACAGGTAGATCGGCGCTCCGTTGTACGTCCACCCAGGCGCTGTGGACGTGGCGGACCGCTTTGCCCATCTGCTTGACCTTTTTGAGCACCCGCTTTCCGCCTTCGCGCTCAGGAGCGCTGGCGGCAGTGACCAGCACCCGCAAGACTAGCCCTAGCGTGTACTACCGCCAGATGTCGCTTGCGGCCCTTGACCTGCTTGGCTGCGTCGTACCCCACCTGGTTGCTAATCATGATGGCCGTCGGCACGCTCTGGCCATAGTCGGGAGATCGCTATGTGGCGGATTACTTCACCGGCACCCTCTACGCGATCGCGGTTCCGGCGGTTCCGGCGGTTCCGGCGGCGGGAGAAACCCTGGTCGGTACGGCGCTGGCCGACTTCTTGACAGGCGGTACGGGCAATGACGAGCTGCTGGGCCTAGCGGGGAACGACCGGCTGCTGGGGCGCGGGCAATGACCAGCTAGCAGGCGGCAGCAACCGTACCCTCAAAGCTCAGCCAGGCCAGCTTCTCCGGGCTCTGCAGAAGCTGGTGGGCTGCCAAAAAGCCGGCGATGGTCCAGGTCTGAAGCAGCCTGGCCTCTTTGCCAATCAGCCGGCCATGGTACCCGTCGTAATACTCGGGCCATTTGTCATCCGCCAGCCGCTCCGCCGCGATCGCCATTGCCCGGTGGGCGACTTCGGTGCGCTCTAGCTTCACCGCCGCCGCCGCCAGCCACACCAGCATGAACGGCCAAGAGCCCGCGTTGTGGTAAGACCAAGGAACGTTTTTCGGGTCGTGGCCGGTGACCAGCTCCCAGTCGCGGCCCTCCAGTGCTGGAAAGCACACCTTGAGGGGCATCTCATTCACCAGGTCCAGCCAGCGCTCTTCTAGCTGGTTGAAGATGGCGTGGGACTGCTCGTCTTCCGCCAGGGCCACCACAGTGCTGAGCAGGTTGCCCTGGGTAAACCAGCGAAAATCCATCCGCCCCGGCCCCAAGTTGCCCACAAAGTAGCCCCCGCTGCGGGCCACCCAGCCCTCGACCCACCGGGGAATTGCCTCGGCCTGGATGTTGAACTGGTTCATGGCCGTGTAGCCAAACTCCTCGGAGTCGTAGCGGTAAATTTGCCGGAGCTGGGGTAAATCGAGCCAGTAGTACTGGCGAACGTAGTAAGCCAAGCGGGATAACCGTTGGTCAATGACCTCAATGTAGTCTTTGTTTTCCGGCGTGGGCTGCAGTAGCTCTTTGGCTGACCGCAGAGCGGCAAAAAACAGCACCTGAATATCTAGCGGATAGCCATAGACCCCCATGCGACGGTCCACCATGAAGGAGCCATCGGGTACCAGCAGGGTGGGGAACATGTTGAAGTGATTGGTGAGGCAGAGGTCAAGGATGATGCGCATCCCCTCTTGGACCTCCTCACTGCTGGCGAAGGTGGTGTCTTGGGTGGCCTTGGTGTAGGCCCTCAGCAGAATTAGCCACCAGAATACGGCATCGATAGGCGCGACTCGGGCGATCGCCTGCTCCCCAAAATCAACGTCAAGCTGCTCCCCGTCGGCGGTCTGCAGGACTTTGAAGCTGGCGGGCATGACCCCCATCCCTGGATTGAAGCAGCTCAGCCGCTTTTCGTGGCTCTGCAGCTTGAGGGTGGTTTTTAGAAAGTGGCGGACGATGTCTGCCTCGCCCTTGAGCAAAAAGGCCAAGGCGGAGATGGCAAAGTCGCGAGTGAAGCATTGGTCGTAGTTGAGGGCTTCGGTGGTGGTGTCGGAGGCGGCGACGGTGCCAACGGGTTGGCCCTGGTACGAGATGATGGACATGGACTGCCGCAGGGCGTCCCAGCCTGCTTCTAGGGTTTGAGCGTATTCCACGGGTGCGTTTTGAGGAGAGGAGCTGGAGGTAATATAGACGACAACAGCCTCCCCAATATTAATATGAGCTGATTCTAGGGCGCTGGTGGTTGGGACGATAAGGACTTTGCCCCTGCTACATGAGTGCTGGTGGTGGCGATCGCTTTATGTGCAGGGCTTGGTGCTTTAGGGTTTGGGCGCAATCAGTTGCCGGTAGAGGCAGCCGCTTTGTGACTCGCGCTTACGGCTTTAGGGTTCGGGCAAAACCAGTTAGCGATAGAAGCGATCGCTTTGTGGTTTGTGGTGAAGGTTTTGTATGTCGGGGCGATCGCTTTGTGGTTTGGGAAAAACCTTCACCTATGGCTGCTCTGCTCTAGCCGTTTTGGATTGAGCGCGGCAAAATTGAGGAACAGTGCTCTTTCCTCTTGAGTAGCCCTATGGCAGACCCGGCAACGACGCTAGCAGCTGGCGCGATCGCTTCTTTGGCCTTTCAGAAGTTTGTTGAGGCGGGGGCCGGGGAGCTGGCTAAGAGATTTACGGCTGAGGCTATTGCCAAGATGGATGTGCTGCGCAAGCGCATTTGGGTCAAGCTGCGGGGAAAGACCCGCGTGGATGACGTGAAGGCGCGGCTTGAGCAAGGCCAAAAGGTGACGCCGGAGCAGGTGAACCAGATTGCGGCCTATCTGCAGGTGGCGATGGATGAGGACCCGCAGTTTGCTAGGGATGTTCAGGTGCTGGCGCAGGAGATTAAGGCGGGGCGGCTGGTGGACCAGAGCCACATGACGCAGAACAATTATGACCATGCGAAGGGCTGGCAGACGAAGGTGGAGGGCGGGACGGCCTATATTGGTGAGAATCACATTCAGGATAAGCCGAATTAGGTCTTGGATATGACTGACTCTAGCAGTAAGAAGGGAGAGCAGACCAACCGGGACAATTCTACGGGTTATCAGACCTTCGTAGAGGGTGGGACGGCCTATATCCGCGGTACGCATCATCACGCGCCAGATGTCTCAGAAGCCAAGCTTATTGACTTTGCGCCGTATTTGCAGTCAATCCGTGATGACGAGGATTATCTGGAGTGGGATGAAGTTTACACGGCTACGACGGTAGAAGGCCGTAAGAAGACTCCTGAAAATAAGACTTCTGAAAAGAGATTTTCTCGGCGGCTGAGGCTACGGGCGGAGACGGTTAAGCCGCCCAAGGATGAGCTGGGCGAGCGCGACGCTGGCTCTGAACGGCGAGAGCAGGCGGAGCAGTGGGATGTGCTGGCAGGGCTACGTAACTACGCGGCGGAGCATGTGCTGCTGATTGGTAAGCCGGGGTCGGGAAAATCTGCATCCCTGGAGCGCCTGCTGTGGGAGGATGCGGGCCGCGCTCTGCAAGATTCTAACGCCAAGGTGCCGGTGCTAGCGAAGCTGCGCCGTTGTACTTCGACGGTTGAGAACTTGATTCAGGACGCGTTCAGCGGCCATGGGCTGCTTTTGGACCTGACAGAAGTTGAGCGGCTGCTGGGGCAGGGCAGGCTATTGGTGCTGCTGGATGGCTTGAACGAGCTGCCGGATGAATTTAGAACCAGGGCAGCCAACTTTCGGGACCGATACCGCAAGACGACGCCGATGATTGTCTCTACGCGGGATTTGGCCGTGGGCGGGACGCTGGGCATTGATAAGACCCTGAAGATGCTGCCGCTGACGGAGCCACAGATGTGGGAGTTCGTGCGGGGGTATTTGGGGGAGGAGGGCGATCGCCTGTTTCAGCAGATTCGGGGGGACCGGCTGCGGAAGTTTGCGGAGACGCCGCTGCTTCTGTGGATGCTGTGCCGGGTGTTTGCCCAGAGTGGACAGGTACCGAGCAATTTAGGGCTGGCGTTTCGGGAGTTTACTCAGCTACATGACCAGCAGATTCAGGCGGATGCCCCGGCGGAGTCGCGGGAGCAGTGGCCGAAGCTGCTGCGGCATTTGGCGTTTGCGCTGATGCATGATGAGCGATCGGTGGTGGAGTTTCGGCTGTCGATGCCTCGGGAGGAGGCAGAGGCGCTGCTGACGGAGTGCTTGACAGAAGAAGGGCGAGCGGAGGCGCGGGGCTGCGCGGAGCAGTGGCTGCAGGATTTGTTAGATTATCATTTGCTGCAGCCGGTGCGGCGGGAGAATTTTGAGGAGCATGTTGAGTTTCGCCATCAGTTGATTCAGGAGTATTATGCGGCGGAGTATTTGCTGCGGCTGTTGCTGGAGTTGAGCGATGAGGTGTTGAAGCGGGATTACCTTAACCTTTTGAAGTGGACTGAACCGCTAAAGCTTTTGGTAGAACTTGTTGATGATAAGAATAAAACCGTTCAGATAACTTGTCTAGCACTAGAAGTTGATTTTTCGCTAGGCGCAACGCTTGCTGGAGCTGCAAAGGTAGAATTTCAAGCGGATACCATTCGAAAAGTAAACGAACTTCGAATTCCTGTCAACTTGACTATGCACTTATTAGGGCTTACAGAGTCTAAGTTGATTGTTAAAAGAATTATTCAAGGGCTTAGTCATCGAGACTTCAACGTTCGCAGAAAAGCAGCAGAATTACTAGGGAAGGTTCACTCAGAAGTCTCTGTTAGTAGCTTACAAAAAGCTCTTGAGAGTCAAGATCTTGGTATTTGTGAAAGGGCAGTGCAGGCATTAGGTGAAATTCGCTCTAAGGGCGCTATTAATATATTGATTAAAACTCTTAGCCATCGAGACCCTAATGTCCGTCTAAGTTCAGCTAATCTGCTGGGAAAAATTCAATCAGAAGTTGCCGTTGGTGGATTACTCAAAGCTCTTGAGCATCAAAACTCTAGTATTCGTTGGACGGCGGCGCAGGCGTTAGGTCAAGTTCAATCCGAAGCTGCCGTTAGTGGATTACTCAAAGCTCTGAATGATCAAGCCCCCTCTGTACGGGAAAAAGCGGCGGAGGCGCTAGGAAAAATTCAATTAGAAATTGCTCTTGACGGGCTACTCAAAGCTCTTAGCGATCAGGATCCTTCTGTTTGTTGGATAGCGATAGAGGCGCTAGAGAAAATTCAACTAGAAGCTATCAAAAAAAAGCTAGTTAGCGTTGTCAATAAATTGATCATAGCTCTTACACACAAGGACTCTGGCGTTCGCTGGAGAGCAGCGAAGGCGCTAGGAAAAATTCAATCAGAAGCTGCTGTTGATAATTTGATTACAGCTCTTAGTGACCGATACTATTATGTTCGTCAAAGGGCGGCAGAAGCACTTGGAAAAATTCAATTGAGACCTACTGATGGTAGAATAATTAATGTTGTTGATAAATTGCTTAAAGCTCTTGAGCATGAAGAGTCTGACATTCGCCGGAATGCAGCAGAGTTGCTAGGGAGGATTCAATCAAAAGCAGCGGTCGACGGGTTGCTAAAAGCTCTCAACGATCAAGACTTACAGGTGAGCTGGAGCGCAATAGAGGCGCTAGGAAAAATTCGCTCAGAAACAGCTATTAATGAGTTGATTAGAATCTTGGAGCGTCGAGAATATCATTCCAGTAAGATATCGGCAGAGGCGCTGGGAAGAATTCAATCAGAAGCAGCGGTCGATGGGTTGTTAAAAGCTCTCAACCACAAAGATTCTTATGTTTGCTACAGTGCAATAAAAGCATTGGGGGAGATTCAATCAGAAGCAGCGGTCGACGAACTAGTTGAAGTTCTTACATGCCAAGATTCATATGCATGTGAGAGAGCGGCAGAGGCGCTCGGAAGAATCCGATCAGAGACAGCGGTCGACGGGTTGTTAAAAGCTCTCGACCACGAAGCTTCATATGTGCGTTGGAGTGCAGTAGAGGCGCTGGGAAGAATTCAATCAGAAACCGCTGTTGATGGATTAGTTACGGCTCTTCGAAGTCAAGATTCTAGGGTTTGTAAGAAGGCGGTAGAAGCGCTAGGAAAAATCCAGTCAGAAGCAGCCGTCACTAGCTTGCTTGAAGCTCTTAAGAGGCAAGCCCCCTCTATTTGCTGGAGAGCCGCAGAAGCGCTAGGAAAAATTCAATCAGAAGCAGCCGTTAATGGATTGATCGAAGCACTCAATCATCGAGATGCCATTGTTCGTAGAAGAGCGACATCGGCTTTACAACTAATCGGTAGTTCTAAGGGATTAGCCGCATTAAATGCGCAAGTATTACGGCACGACGACCTTTACCTGATTAACACTATTTCGATAATTCAATCTAGGTGCCTATTCTATAACCACGAAATCTTTCATAACTTTCCCCAAGATTGCAATCCCATCCACCTCTACATTGCTTCCATCTGCTACGATCGCCCCCTTCAAATCCAACTCACCAACCACCTCACCCCCCTCCAGCGCCAAAACCTAATCACCATCAGCAGCCAAGACCAAATTCCCCCCGGCAGCGACATCGCCCAAACCATCCACCAGCAGCTCCATAGCGCCGACATCATCCTGCTCCTTATCACCCCCGACGCCCTAGCCAACGAAACCTGCTACCAGCAAGAAATCCTCCCCGCCATCCACCGCCACCAAACCGGCCAAGCTCGCACCATCCCCATCCTCCTCCGCCCCACAGACTACACTGGCGAACCCTTCAGCCAGCTCGACATCCTGCCCAGAAACCACCAGCCCATCACCACCTGGGACAATCAAGACGAAGCCTTTCGTGAAATTTCTGAAAGCGTTCGTGCCGTAGCGCTGGAGATAAGAAGAAAAGCAGGAGAAAATTAAGCCATGCAAATTACCATCGATTTACCCGACGACATCCAAGTTACAGAAACCGACCTACGAAGAGAACTAGCAGTCGCGCTCTTTCAGCAAGAACGCATCACTCTAGGCACCGCTAGTCATATCGCTGGACTACACCAAATCGAATTTCAGCGCCTGATTGCCAGTCGCGGTATCTGCGTTCACTATGACGTTGACGAACTTCGGCAAGACCTTTCCAGCTTACGGGAGGACGGGTGGTAGTACAGATTGTCAGCAATACCTCCCCACTGAGTAACCTGACTCTGATTGGTCAGATTGAGCTCCTGCAGCAGATTTACCCCGCAATTGTGATTCCGCCATCTGTACAGACTGAGCTGATGCAATTCTCAGAGATCCAACCCGCTATCTCCGCCCTCGTTGACGCAGAATGGCTAATCATCAAACCGCCACAAGACTTTCAAATGGTTGCAAAACTTGAGCAAACCCTTGATCCTGGGGAAGCTGCGGCGATCGCGAAGCGAATGCCATGCATTTATCGCCCTAGCCGTTGAGCTCCAAGTCGACCGCCTGCTGATCGACGAGCGCCTCGGCAGACTCGCTGCCACACAGTATGGGCTTAAGCTTCGTGGTGTTGTGGGTATTTTGGTTAATGCTAAAAATCAAGGCTTGATTTCTGCGGCTCGACCAATACTTAATCAACTCGTAGACGATGCGGGGTTTCGGGTTAGCCAAGCACTGTCCGAGTTCGCACTCAAAGCTTCTGGAGAGCTATGAGTCCCCAGCGGCAGTATTCTCTGACCTTGCCCCGAAAAAGTCGCCTCATTCCGCCCTGCCCCAGAAATACAGCAGCGCCTCAGCTATCTTATGTCTCGCAGCGCTGAGGAAACAATCACCCCAGAAGAATCACAAGAGCTAGACGAATACGAGCAGATTGAGCATCTAGTTATTTTGCTCAAAGCGGGTAATCTGCCCTACCTTGAAGCCACTAGCCACTCGTGAGCTACATTTCTGAAGCGCTGCGTCGGCAGATCGAGCAGCGCGCCGAGCATCGTTGCGAATACTGCCACTTGCCCGCCAGCCTCAGCTTCTACCCCCACGAAATTGACCATGTCATTGCTCGTAAGCACGGCGGCAAGACAACGCTAGAAAACCTTGCCTATGCCTGCTGCCGCTGCAACCGTCATAAAGGTAGCGATTTAGGCTCGTTCGATCCCAAGGCCGAAGCGTTTTGAGCATGGATTCTACTCCGGCAGCAAATCCGCCACCGCCATCTGAAGATCTGGAAACGCCAGCGGCGCAATTTTTCCTTCCTGTCGCGATCGCACCGACTGATAATCCCCGGCCTTAGGCTGACGGTAAATCAATACCTGCGCATTTTTCAAATCCACCACCCAATAATCCTGAATCTCCGCCGCTGCATAAGCCAGTCGTTTCTCTTCTGTATCTTTCGTCAAAGACGACTGCGCAAATTCAATCACCAAAAACACTTCGGTTGGGCTGGGGTGCCGCCGCCGGTATGCTTGACGCCGAACAAGCGCAATATCTGGCTCTGGCTCGCTCCCAGTTTCGGCAATGGTGATGGGTTTAGCAACTCGGACCCGGTAGCGCCCTTGGGCCTGCGCCGCAAAAAACTCATCTGCATCGGTAGAGAGGTCAGCATGTTCAGGGCCTTCAGGAGCCATTTCTAATACTAAACCGTTCAAAAGTTCAACCCGCCGGTCCACAAACAGGCCAGCGGTAATCATGCGGTGGTAATCTTCGATAGTCCAGCGCAGAAGGGTTGTCGTCATGGTTATCCACCTATCGGTAACCTGCTTTTAATCATAGCGGGCCCCTCAAAAAGCGATCGCCCCTTAAACGCTAGAGCCTCGGGATTTCTAAAATCCCGAGGCTCTGCAAAATTACCTACACCGTCGC
>JBCCAG010000584.1:0-3206 GCA_039814955.1 Cyanobacteria bacterium P01_A01_bin.135 | reverse complement strand
ATTCCCCTGGTGTCGCGTCCGAGGCTCAGCAGCCGACTTGAACTTGCGACAAGGCCGCCCGCGTTAATCTCCTCAGGAAGGCTACGCCAACGCCTTAGGGTTCGCCTTGGCGAGGGCCAGAGCTGCTGAGCTGTCAGGTTGCTCTCCCGTTTTTTAGGTGTTCCAGGTCTACGGATATATAGCTTTGATCACTTTGCTCAGGACAATCCTGGTGATCAAGGGTAGCGTTACGGAGCCAAGTGATGCGCCACCATGCACAAACGATTGTGATGGTGGCTATACTTCCTCAGGCCTGAAATTCTCAGGCCTGAAATTGTTGCGTTTGCTTAACATCTTGACCGTTGGCCAGACAACCCTAAAGAAAACCCTAAAGCTACAGCCTGTCCAGGAATTCGTCACTACAGTGAAGTTGTCAGCCTAGCGCGATCCGCCGTCTCAGACTACAAACTAGCAAGAGCCGTTGCTCATGAGTGGGCGGCAGTTTTGTTACATAGCTTTGCATAAGCTTATCCTCCACAGCGGTAGCCCATCGCCCTTCATCATTCCTGTCGGGTACGCCCCCCAACCCGTCAATTCCCGCGATTTCGCTCAACCCGCCGCCGCGCTAGCCTCGAGTTCTGAATTTGTCATCAGAGGTTTTTAATGGCTCATTTTGCTCAGTGGCCATCTCGCCAATCTAATCAGCCATCCCCCAGTCAGCAGCCCAGCTCCCAGACAGCAGCTCATCCCCATCTCATTTCACCAGCGGTCACCTCAATTCGCCGTCTGGTGTGGAAGATGGCGATCGCCACTTTCGTGTTAATGGCTATCGGCAGCGCCACCCGGGTGATGAATGCGGGCCTAGCCTGCCCTGACTGGCCCCTATGCTACGGCACCCTTGTCCCCACCCAGCAGATGAACCTGCAGGTGTTTTTGGAATGGATTCACCGGCTGGACGCCTCCCTGATTGGGCTGATGGCGATCGCCCTAGTGCTATTGTCCTGGCGACGGCGGCAGCAGGTTCCGAGCTGGCTGCCCTGGGCCTCGGTAGGAGCGCTGGCCCTGGTGCTCGTCCAGGGGCTGCTGGGCGGCCTAACGGTGACGGAGCTGCTGCGGTTTGACATCGTCACCGCCCATCTGGGCACCGCCCTGCTGTTTTTCACCACCCTGCTGACCATCGGCGTGCTGCTGCTGCCTCGGGATCAGCTATCCGCCTCGCAGTCCAAATGGCTAGCGCCCTGCAGCTTGGCGGCGGCGGTCTTGGTTTACCTTCAAAGTCTCTCCGGCGGCCTGGTGGGCTCCCAGTGGGCCCTGCATCAGTGCCTGCAGCTCATCCAGCTTTGCTCGGTGGTCAATGTTCACCTGCTGGGCATCATCCCCGTCACCTTAACGGCGGGAGCCACCGCGGTTCTAGGCTGGCGATCGCCCGTCGTTCCCGTCAAGCGCCTAGCCCAAACGGTGGCAGGCCTGCTAAGCGTTCAGCTTTTCCTCGGCACGGCAACCTTTCGCCTCCATCTCCAGGTTGAGCTGTTGACCATTGCCCACCAGGTGGTGGCCGCCGCGCTGCTCGGCAGCCTCGTGGGCATCGCGGTCTACAGCCTTCGCGATCGCGTCGCCGCCCAGTCTCTCTCCCCTTCTGCCCTTCATTAACCTACTGTTCATGCAAGACCTCGTAACGTCATCCGCCCGGCACCACGACAACCTCTGGCAGGTGCTGCAGAGCTATTGGCAGCTCACCAAGCCCCGGATCATTATTCTGCTGTTGATTACGACGGCCGGCAGTATGTGGATTGCCGCCTCCGGCCAGGTGGATCCCGTGCTGCTGCTGGCTACTATTACCGGCGGCGCTCTGGCGGCGGCTTCGGCCAACACCATTAACTGCCTCTACGACCGCGACATCGACTACGAGATGGAGCGCACCCGCCATCGCCCCCTCCCCTCAGGTCGGGTACAGCCCAGGGATGCCCTGCTGTTTGCCATCGCCCTGGCTCTAGTTTCTTTTGGGTTACTGACGGCGGTGGCTAACCTGCTGGCCGCCCTGCTGGCCATGTCGGGGATTGTGGCCTATGTGCTGGTGTACACCCACTGGTTGAAGCGCCACAACAGCCAAAACATTGTCATCGGCGGAGCAGCGGGCGCCATTCCCCCACTGGTGGGCTGGGCGGCGGTAACCGGCGAGCTGAGCTGGGCCGCTTGGGTGCTGTTTGCTATCGTGTTTGTCTGGACGCCGCCCCACTTCTGGGCGCTGGCCATGATGATTCGCCAGGACTACGCCAAGGTAGGCGTCCCTATGCTGCCGGTGGTAGCGGGTGAGCTGGCCACGGCGCGGCAGATCTTGGTCTACACGCTACTGCTGGTACCCACCACCCTGCTGCTGGTGTATCCCCTCGGCGTGATGGGGGCTATCTACGCCATTAGCGCGATCGCTCTCGGCGGCCTGTTTATCAACAAGTCCTGGGCATTGCTGCAGGCCCCCACCGATTTAGGGCTGGCGCGATCGCTGTTCAAGTACTCCATCTTTTACATGATGCTGCTGTGCGCCGCCATGGCCTTGGACAGCCTGCCCGCCACCCGCGAGTTTGTTGCCCTCGTTAGCGCTAATGTGGGCAACTACATCGCTGCGGTGCTGTAGCGGCTGCTATGGGCAAAATTACTACCGCGACAGCAGTGGCCTCTGGGCATCTAGGCGACTGCTGTCGCTTTAAAGTAGAGGGGTGACATTGCAGATTATGGCGTTAGGCCTGTAGCCAGTATGCGGGAAAAATTCGGCGACTGCTGCCTTTGCCAGCGCTATGGACCGCTCACCTTCCATCATCTAATCCCCAAAAAGATGCATCGGCGGCCCTATTTTAAGAAGCGCTTTTCTAGGGATGAGCTCAATCAAGGGATCAACATCTGTCGGCTGTGCCACAACGGCATCCATGACGCCTACGATGAGATGACCTTGGCTAAGCAGTATCCGACGTTGGAGGCACTGCAGGCGGACGGGCAGCTTCAGCGCCATGTTGACTGGGTGGCGCGGCAGAAGGTGTGTTAGAGAGGATGCCCTAATTCAGTTAATACGCTTTGCAAGGGCATGGCAGTGCCATGTTCCTACGGCTCCTGGCACCACTGCTCCACCTGCTGCAGAAAGGCAAACACCGCCGGGCTGTGCATGACATCGGATAGCGTCACCGCGGCGAGGGTCCGGGTTAGGGGCTGCGGTAGGTGAAACACCCGGACGGTTT
>JBCCAG010000450.1:0-3988 GCA_039814955.1 Cyanobacteria bacterium P01_A01_bin.135 | reverse complement strand
CCGTCGCCGCCTGCCTGGTGGTAGCGATCCGCCCACTGGCGCACCACCTCATCTAGCTCCTCTAGGGCCTGGTCAATGCGCTCCGGCGGAATGTCTAGCTCCTCCAGGATGCGCACGCTGCGGGGCTTGCGCTCTGCCCAGTCCCGCATCATCTGGAAGTAGCGCGCCGTGTCCTCCACCATGATGTAGGTGCGCTCCTCGTCATCGGACGGGGAATAAGAGGCCCGGGTCAGAGCGTAGAAGGGCATACCCCAGGGGGAATCCACCCGGGTTACCGTCTCAGAATACAGCAGGCGGCGACGGATGTGCTCGGCTAGGGCCTCGCTGAGGGGCATGCGCCGCTCGGTCGGCAGGTCCTCTTGGGAGCGGGCGTGGAGAAACTCAATCAGCTCAACAAACTGGAAGGAGGTAATCAGTTGGGCATCCGGCAGGTTCCTGGGTAGGGTCTTCTCAAGCTGCCGCTTCTCTTCCCCGGTTAAGCTGCTGCCAGGAACCCGGGACCAGCCCGGCTGCCAGGGGTACTGCTCTAGCCACACATAGGGGAACTGAATTAGGTAGCGGGGCTCTTGCGAGCCTAGCATTTTCAGCAGCTTTCCCTTGGTCAGCGCCTGACGCACCTCCTGCACAATCACCTTCACCCGCTTGGGCTCGATGTGGTGCAGATGCCCAGTCATCCGCAGGTTCTCCCCCTGCTCTAGATAAGTCAGATAAATGGCGCACTTCGCCGCCGTTGCCGCCGCATCGAGAAAGGCCCCATGGCGGTGACCGCTAGTGCGCATAGCGCTGAAGGCCAAGTACAACATGATTTGGTCCATGGCGCTAGGACTCAAGCGCTTGATCAAATCGCTGTCGGTGTTGAGAACAGTGTCTGGGCTACGTGACGTCACGGGTTCACTTGAAGGATGAGTGTGCAAACTAGCCCAGGAATATGGGCTGCAGTACTAAAGAATAACGCTAGTCTACTGCCAGTGTAGACTAGCTTAATTTATCCCAGCCGCTTTGCTATGACAAATCGGCGGATTTTACCAGAATTTGCACCCTTAGCTTCAAAAGACCTTGGTTTAATGGAGGAGGGGTATCAATTGTACCTGCTATCGCTGTAGATGAGTAGTGGGGACTGCGGCGGCTCTGTGGTGCCGGCGAGTCGCTTCTCTAAGGTTGGGTACTGGTCATCGGGCATTTGTTGTGAGCTATGCCTTCAGTGACTGGCTTCGCCCCATCGGGGTTGCCCAATGGCCCCATAAGTTTGCAGAAAAAACATAAACCTGGGGGGACGGGCTGACCCTGCCTCTGCAACGCTTAAGCTGGCTATGTGAATAAAATTATTAGGAGTAAAATCTAATGCTGCCGGAAACTTACTATCTGCTGCGGGCCCGCCAAACCGGCCACTACCTATCTGCCCGGGCCGGGCTCTCCTCCACCGGGGCCAATGACCCTGCCTATGTCCTCCTGTTCCCAGAGCATGCGGATGCCCTCAGCTACCTTAACGCCCACGCCGCCGATGCCGCTGACCGGTTTACCGCTGAATCGGTGAACGGCTCCGGCCTCAAGGCCATCATGGGGCGCTGGGAGTTCAAGGGGGTGGCTCTGGTGAAAGATCCCCTGGTGCCTGAAATCGATTTTATGGAAACCGCCTGAGCCTATTTTCATCGCTGGCGATCGCCCTGGCCCATAGGGGAGGGGCAGGTCTTGGGCTAGAATACTGGCTGACTTTCCCGCCCGACAACCATGACGCACTACCAAATCACGCTTCTTCCTGGCGACGGCATCGGCCCTGAGATTATGGCCGTTGCGGTCGATGTTCTCAAGGCGGTCGGGGGACAGCACGACATTGCCTTTGACTTCACCACCGTCCCTATAGGCGGGGCGGCCATCGACGCGGCGGGCCATCCCTTGCCGGAGGACTCTCTAGAGGCCTGCCGCCAGAGCGATGCGGTGCTGCTGGCGGCCATCGGTGGACCCAAGTGGGATAGCTTACCTAACCACCTGCGCCCAGAGCGGGGCCTGCTGGGGCTGCGGGCCGGGCTGAACCTATTTGCCAACCTGCGCCCCGCCCAAATCCTGCCCCAGCTAATCGATGCCTCTACTCTAAAGCGGGAGGTGGTAGAGGGGGTCGACATTATGGTGGTGCGGGAGCTGACCGGGGGCATCTACTTTGGGGAGCCCAAGGGCATTTTTGAGTCGGAGATGGGGCAGCGGGGGGTGAACACCATGGCCTACACCACGGGCGAGATCGACCGCATTGGCCGGGTAGCCTTTGAGACGGCGCAAAAGCGCCAGGGGCGTCTGTGCTCGGTGGACAAGGCCAATGTGCTAGAGGTGTCGCAGCTGTGGCGCGATCGCATCACCACGATGGCAGCCGATTACCCCGACGTTGAGCTCAGCCACCTGTATGTAGACAACGCCGCTATGCAGCTGGTGCGCGCCCCTAAGCAGTTCGACACCGTCGTTACCGGCAACCTGTTCGGCGATATTCTGTCTGACGCAGCGGCGATGCTCACCGGCAGCATCGGCATGTTGCCCTCGGCAAGCTTAGGAGCTGAGGGACCGGGCGTCTTTGAGCCGGTGCATGGCTCGGCCCCCGACATCGCCGGCCAGGACAAAGCCAACCCCATGGCCCAGGTGCTAAGCGCAGCGATGCTGCTGCGCTACGGGCTGAACGAGCCCCAGGCGGCGGACCAGATTGAGGCGGCGGTGCAGCGAGTCCTAGACCAAGGCGATCGCACTGGGGATATCATGTCGCCGGGGATGAACCTGCTGGGCTGCAAGGCCATGGGGGAAGCGCTGCTGGCGGCGCTGTAGTGCCCCTGCTGAGCCAGGGGCCTGAAGCCCAGATTGCCCTGGTGGCGATTGCCCTTACCGTTAGGGGCTCGCTTGATTCTGAAAATTCTGCGGCCCCTGGTAGTTAGAAAGCTGGGCTAGTCGCTCAAGGGGCTGGACCCCGGAGTGAGTCTGTCCGTTGATTTCCCAGGTGGGGTAGCTGGCCACACCTTTTGCCCGACAGAGCCCTGGCTGTGGGTCCACCCCGCCTGGGTCGCACTCAACGTAGTCGATGGCGGTAAAGGCTTCTTGACCAAACAGCGTCTGCTGCGCGTGACAGTGGGGACACCACCAGGCCCCGTATTTAATTGCCCCCGTCTCGGCAAGGTGAGCGGCCAGGGCCATTTCGGCTGGGCCAGAAGTGGTTTCAATGGCGGGAGGCGCCTGGCCTCGGGAGGCCTCAAACTGCCCTGGGTTACTGGCATAGGCGTAGAACCCCGTGGTGCTGATTAGGGCGATAAACCCCACAATAACGCCCCAGAAGATCAGCGACCCTGGCTCCCGCCAGGCGTAGCTCACCGAGGTGAGCCCGAGAATTGTTAGACTCAGCACTCCTGAAATTAGGCAGGGCACGCATAGGCTTTGTAGCTGCGTAGCCATTACATACACCAAGTAGCCGCTGAACACCGTCATCACCAGCGCCAGCATCAACTGCACCTGCCCGAGACGGTGGCGCAGCGCCTGAAGATCCCGCGAGGCTGGGGCTCGGCGGACCAGGGGAATCAGGGCGAGCCCCAGCATTACCCCGTAGGCGATCGCCCCCAGCAGCGGCAGGGGAATCCCAAAGGCAGTGGTGTAAAGACTGGACGCCACCAGCCCATTCTCCTTGAACAGGCAGCCGATGGCGGTACCCAGACCAGCGGTACTGAGGGCCACGATTGCGTAGGGGCCATACTGCTGTAGGGGCGTTTGTTTTGAAGATTTGCGGGCGATACGGGCCATGGGGTTAGTCCTCCAAGTAGCGGGCTAGGGTTTCCAAGGTGTCTAGGGGAAGCTGGGCGACAAGTGCGTAGAGATGGGCCCCTTGCTGCCACATCAAGGCGTTAGTGCCATCGGTTTGGGTGAGGGCTAGGGAGCCTTCTGTCAGCTGGGGAAATTCGTCAGCGGAGGCGTGGAGCAAGTAGGCCGAAACGGTGTGGGCGGTAGCCCCCGCCTGCTGAGGGTGGGT
>JBCCAG010000158.1:0-6909 GCA_039814955.1 Cyanobacteria bacterium P01_A01_bin.135 | reverse complement strand
TACCGAACATAGCTTAATGCAGCAGCCCACCGCCGCTGTCCAGGTGCTAACGCAGCTTCAGCAGCGGGGCATCCAGATCTCTATTGATGATTTTGGGACGGGCTACTCCTCCCTGAGCTACCTGCAGCAGTACCCCATCGATATCCTCAAAATTGACCGCAGCTTTGTGCAGCAGCTCCATCAGCAGGAGCAAAACGCCGCAATTACCAAGGCCATTATTTCCCTAGCAGACGCCCTGGACATTAAAACGGTGGCGGAGGGCATCGAGATAGAAGCGGAGCGGAAGGCCCTGTTGGCGCTGGGCACTCCTTTTGGCCAGGGCAATCTCTTTTCTGAGCCGCTAGATAGCGCTACCGCGACAGCGCTGCTCGTCCGCCAGCGGCAGGCGTCGGAAAATCTGTGAGCCTGAGCGTGGCTAGCGATATCGCTGACATAGCTACCGCGCATCTCTACAAGCCGTTGCCAATCAGGATGAAGGGGGCCCAGTAGTAGGGGTGGTTGAGATTGGTGGAAATGGCTGTGGGTACGGTTTGCTCAATTCGCAGCCGCAGGGCGACAGCGCCCCGCTCGTCCAACCCCAAAACGCTAAAATCACCGGTAATCAGGGCTTCCTGGGCCAGCCGCAGCGCCTCAGACTTGGAGAATTCTGGCTGCTGCAGCGCCCCGTAAAAGGCGTCCATTAGCGCCTGGGTGCCGCCGTCGCTCACCTTCCACAGCGAAGCCACCACCGCCCGCGCCCCGCGACTTTGAAACTGGTAGCCCAAGCCCAGAATTTCCTTGCCGCTATAGAGGGTTTCGTCCAGTTCGCTTTCAGAAAGTTCGCTATTCGGCTCAGCTGCAGACAGCGACGCCCCGCCCACCCCCGTCTCGCAGGCGCTCAGCACCACCAGGTCTACGTTGTTGAGCTGCCAGTTATTGATGCAGGAGCGATCGTCTTCGGTTTGGATGCCCTCGTCTAAGCAATCTAAGACAGCGCGATCGCCGTTACCAAACAGAATGAAGGAGTCCTCTGGGGATCTGGGGTCGAAGGCGGCGTGGGTGGCCAGA
Source organism: Cyanobacteria bacterium P01_A01_bin.135 (assembly GCA_039814955.1). Lineage (GTDB taxonomy): Bacteria > Cyanobacteriota > Cyanobacteriia > CAKZMO01 > CAKZMO01 > JBCCAG01. The sequence continues at coordinate 5,862 of JBCCAG010000158.1, read as the reverse complement.
TGCAGGATATTAGCCCCGCCCATCAGCCGGCGAATCTGTGCCCAGCCAAAGTCCCCATCCATAAAGTGGGTGATCTCTAGGGGAGAGGCGGCCAGGTTTTCCACTTCTTGACCCGCGAAGGGGAGGCCGGAGAAGTCGGCGGGCTGACCTCCTACAGGGACGGTGTAGGTGATGCTGGGGTCGGCGAAGGCCCCGGCGAGGACTCTGGGATTGCGCGGGGGAGGCGACTGGAACTCAGTGAGGGATTCGGCGGTGATGGTGTTGATGCGGAAGCGCTGGGCCAGCCACTGGTCGCCATCGTGGAGGGCGGCGAGGGGAATGTAGCGCAGGGCTCCGTCGGGGGCGTAAAGGATGGTGGGAGGTGTGCCGTCGGTGAGCTTAGTGGCGACTTCGGCAAGGTCGGCTTCGAGGGGGGCGATTAGGTATTGGTAGAGGGTTTGGGCGGGGGTGATGGCGTCAGCGTTGGGGTCCCGGAGGGCCTGTCGCAGCTCCGAGATGGCGCGGGTAAGGTCGGCGCTGTCTTCAAGGGGGACGGTGCGGCGCAGGGGGGTGGTTTCGGGGTCGGGGAGGGTGATGATTAGTTCTAGGCGGTCTTCGAGGATGAGGGGGTAGAGGAGGACGGCGTTGATATCTTGCAGGTCGTCTTGGAGGTCGTCCAGCGCCTGGAAGAGGGCGTCGCGCTGGGCGGCTTCAAGCGTGGGCTTATTTTCGGGGGAGAGCTGATTGGCGAGGGCCTGGATTTCGCTACTTTTGAGGAAGGCGCTGAACTGGTTGTTGAGGGCTTCTTGGGCGGTCACGAGCCGGTCGAGTTCTTGCTCGTCGGTGGGGGGGAGGGTACCTTGCTCATAGAGGCGCTGACGCAGTGCGGCAATCTGTCGCCCGAGGCCGATGGCGGTTTGCTGCTGGGCGTCGAAGCGCTGCAGGATTTCTTGTTCGGGGCGGAGGATGGTGAGGGTGTCTTCGGGGCCGCGAACGCCGCGCAGGTAGTCGTCGAGTTCTTGGACTTTGAGGAGGTCGAGGACTTGTTGGGCTTCTAGGATGCGGCCTTGCTGGAGGAGGAGATCGGCGAGGGCGCGGTAGGTGTTCTCGATGGTGGCGGTGTAGGTTTGTTGGCGGTCTTGCAGCTCATCGGGTAGGTTTTTCAGGTCTTCTCGGATGGTTTCATATTTGTTAACGGACTGTTTGAGGAAGACGATGGCAAGTTCGGTGTGGTTTTGAGCAGTGAGGAGGCGGCCAATGTTGCTGAGGGTATCGGCTTCGCCAGCGCGATCGCCAATTTCCTGCTTAATGATGAGACTTTTCTCGTAGTGGTTCAGCGCTATCAGATAGTTCTCTAACAATCGGTTAATTTCGCCAATATTGTTAAGGGTGTTTGCTTCACCAGCGCGATCGCCTATCTCACGTTTGAGGGCCAAGCTTTGCTCGTAATAGTTCAGGGCCGTCGGATAGTCTTCTAATAATTGGTAGACGATGCCACTGTTGCCAAGGGTGTCAGCTTCGCCTGCGCGATTGCCAATTTCACGTTTGAGGGCCAAGCTTTGCTCGTAATAGTTCAGGGCCGTCGGATAGTCTTCTAATAATTGGTAGACGTTGCCAATATTGCCAAGGGTGTCAGCTTCGCCTGCGCGATCGCCTATCTCGCGTTTAAGGATCAAGCTTTGCTCATAGTGGTCTAAGGCCGTCGGATAATCTCCTAATGATTGGTAGACAATACCAATATTACCAAGTACTACAGCTTCGCCTGCGCGATCTCCTATCTCGTGATGTAGGACCAAGCTTTTCTCGTAATAGTTCAGGGCCATCGGATAGTTTCCCAACAAGCGATAGACAATGCCAATATTTCCGAGAGCTTTAGATTCGCCCGTGCGATCGCCTATCTCGCGTTTGACGGCTAGGCTTTGTTCATAATAGTCAAGGGCTATCGGATAGTTTCCTAGTAACTGGTATGTAATGCCAATGTTATTGAGGGTTGTGGATTCGCCTGCGTGATCGCCTATCTCGCGTTTGAGGGCTAGGCTTTGTTCATAATAGTCAAAGGCTGTCGGATAGTTTCCTAATAACTGGTATGTAACGCCAATGTTATTGAGGGTTGTAGATTCACTCGCGCGATCACCTATCTCGCGTTTGAGGGCTAGGCTTTGTTCATAATAGTCAAGGGCTGTCGGGTAGTTTCCTAATAAGCGATTAATCTCACCAATGTTATTGAGAGTACTCGCTTCCCCAACGGGACTTTCCTGCGGAAACGCTTCACGAACCCCTGTCTCGCGATAAATTTGTAGTGCTGCTTGCCAGCTTTGAATCGCCTCTTGCCACTGGCTGGCTCGATACTGCTGAGCACCGTTCCGAAGAAGCTGATCTGCCTCTGCCTTGCGATCTTCCGCCGTCTGCGCTGCCGCTACCGCCCCACCCACCTTAAGCAGCCCCATCAGCTTCGGCAGAGGCAACAAACTCAGTCCGGCAGTTAGCAGCGTAACCAATAGCCAAGGCTTCCAAGAATTATGTGTCATAGCGTGGGGCACTGTCATGGGAATCGGCACCAGACACAGAGAACTATCTCATGTTCTACCCGACAATCTAATCGTAGCCAGAATAAATTAACGTTTTTTCAAAGCTTTTGCCTCAGGGTAGCCCTACATCGCGAGCCTTCAGATCCCTGGAATCTTCCCGCTTGTTTGTGGTTATCCCAAGCGTAGGGGCAAGATTCCAGGGATCTTGCTGGGAGGAAACTCACCGTGAGGGGAGCGATCGCCTTTGCAGAATTGCCCAACCTATCAACCGGCTTATACTGCACCAATCGAAATGCGCACGGTAGGGCCATGGCACTGCCATGGCCTCAACCGGTACAACATCCCGCCCATACATTCCCCGTTACATTCATTGGGTACCCCGATGACGTTTGGCAGGACAAGGCATTGCCCTGTCCCTACCGTTGGTGAATAGGTCGTCAAACCGCACCCGGACAAACACCTGTGCAGGTTGCTCAAACCGGCCCCGAAACAATGCCAATCAAAATCCGGGTCAACACCTCCAGCTCCTGCGGCACCCGATAAAGCGTCGGGTCCTCAACCAAATGCTTCTCCTGTCGGTGCAGCACCCCAAACTGCCAAATCTGCCCCGTACTCACCGCCCCGTATAGCACCGGCACCTCGCTCTCAGTCCACTGATCCAGCGCCAGCAGCTCCGCCCCCAGCTGAGTGAACCCGCTTAAATGGTTTGGTTTTGTCGGCCCCCCGCAGCGCGGGGGGCCGACAAAACGCCATGAGTCAACCCATCCTTCAGCTGAAATTGCTTTAATAACCAAAAAATTATTGGCCTGAAAATAATAGTCAAAGCTACCCTTCAGCCAGTTGCTTACCGTCAGCGGATACTCCACCCGCACCTTTTGCTGAGTGTGCTGGCAGACCTCCGTGAGCAGCGGGGCAATCAGAAACTCCCGCCTGGCCTGCTCACTGCTAATGGTAGTGAACTGAAAGGCCGCAGTTAGGCGATCGCTTAAATCCTGCAAATTCAGTTCCCCGCCATACGTGGGGAGCGATAGCGCCTGCGTGGCGATGCTGCAGCCTAAATCCTTGAGGATATCGTCGCGCTCGTAGGGCAGTTCAGCGTAGCGGGCAAAGGTGTAGCCTTGGTCTAGTTTGAGGATTTTGGGTTCGCGCATTAGGGGTGTCCTGATTAATCGCCTCACACAACTTGCCTTGTAAAAGGCTGTGCTCCCCCTTGCGGCATTGGCTTTTGCGTAATGACTCCCTGAATAAACTCGGAGGCAAGCTTTGTTTCGGGCAGGGCTAAGAAAGCCTCCAAAGAGCGGGGTTGTGCTGCGGTAGTCATGACCTATCTCCAGCAACAGTTGAGGTTATTTTAACCCCTAGTATTCATGAGGATCCCCTTCGCATCTAGGGCCGTCAGCCACCGCGATCGCTCCTAGGGCAGCTTCTCCAGCCACCCCTCCACCTGAGCCACCCGCTGCGTCGCCCCCCGCGCCCGGTAGTTCACCAGCGCACATTCCAAATGCCGCCGCGCCCAATCTTCCACCCCCCGCGCCGCCGCTACATTCGCCAGCCCTACCCAGGCCGCCCCCCGCAGCAGCTCATCTTCGCCAGACTCCGTTAGCTCCAGCGCTTGCTCATACTGCCCCACCGCCGCGCTCAGCCGCCCCACCTGCAGGTATAAATCCCCCAGCAGCCGGTGGGTAAAGGGGCTGGCTTCACCAGGGGCGATTGCCCCCTCCAACACCGCGATCGCCGCCAGCACCAAACCCGACCCCTCCGGCGGCTCTGTCAAAGGCTCCGCCACCTCTAAATAGAGCTGCGCCAAGGCGATCGCCCGTCCTTCTTCGCTCAGCGCCACGTCCTGCAGCTCGGCGTCCAGCGCCGCCACCTGAGCGTCTAGTTGCTGAATCTGGTCCGGGGTCAGCCGCCGCAACAGCAACCGCGATCGCCCCAGCACCTCGTCTTCGGCTGTGGCGGTGATAATAACCTGATAGGCGCTGCCCTCCACTAAAGGCGGGCCGTCGTAGAGTGCCTGGGCTGTCGCTACCTGAGCATCCCATAGCACCTGCTCCCCCTGGGCCACCTGCACCCGGTACCCAGTCGCCCCAACCACTGGCTCCCACTGCAGCGGCGGCTCCGCCTCCACTACCTGAGTGCTGTAGACAAACGCCCCCAGCAGAAACGCTAGAAAATCATCCTCCCCCCGCCCCGTCTCCGAGCTGCGATCGCGGACGCTGTCGGGGCATAGTCGCCCCACCCCGGTTACGTAGCGCGCCTCCCGCATCGTGCCGTTATCGCAGCGCACCACTACTACTGCCCCTGTCTCTGGGCGCAACAGGTCGCCAATTCGCAGCAGAGTGCCCGTGCGGGCGGGCCAGGTTTTGCCGTTGTCCTGGTCGATAGTGGCGGTGCCGCTGCGCACTTCCACCACCAGGTCCGCAGCGGAGACAGGCGAGGCGATCGCCAATGCCAACATTAATCCGCACCACCAGCCTCGCATCACAAGCCTCCCGCCGCCGCGATTTCCCGCTCCCGGGCCACCGCCAGCCATTTTGCCTCGTCCGGGTCAATAATAGCGCCGTAGCGGGCGCAGTTGCGCCAAAACTCCAGCGCCTCCCCGTTGCGGTTTAGCCCTTCTAGGGCCTGGGCTGCTAGGCAGTAGGCGGCGGCGGGGCGAGCCCTAAGGCCCAAAAGGTCTCGGAGTGTGGGGTCAACTTCGATGCGCTGGCTCAGGTCTTCGGCAATGGTAATTGCCTCCTGCAGCCACTCGTCGGCCTCAAAAAAGTGGTCCTGCTCCACCCGCAGCCAGCCCAGGTTTTTGAGTAGGTTGTGCTTCTCTAGCAGCACCTGTTCCCAGGTAATGCCCGTCTCTTCCACTTCTTCCGCCGATTGGGGCCGCACAAAGCTCAGCCCCCGATCCAGCGGCACCCAGGCCTCCCGCAGCTCCCCCTTAAGAATGTACAGCCGCCCCAGGTTATTGTGAGCCCGCAGCTTGGTGAGCACGCTCAGGTCGTTGAGGTTGCTCTGAATCACGATTTGGTACTCGGCGGCGGCGTCATCGGGGCGCTGCAGCGATTCGTACAGCACCCCCAGGTTGTAGTGGGCCTCAGCGAAATTGGGGTCTAGGGCGATCGCCTTTTGGTAGTACTGCAGGGCGCTGTCCAGGTGCTCGTTCTGGTAGTGGGCGGCCTTACCCTCTCTGTGCAAGAGCTGGGCGGTTTGCGGCAGCCCTACCTGGTAGATGCCAAACACCAGCAGCATCACCAGCAGGGCTACAACCACGCCAAACTCCTGCCAAAAAGACTTGGGAATCTGCAGCCGCGCCAGCCACTTTTCAATCCACTGGCGGCCCTGCTTAGTGAGCGCTGTGGTG
>JBCCAG010000151.1:0-7082 GCA_039814955.1 Cyanobacteria bacterium P01_A01_bin.135 | reverse complement strand
TGGTCCAAGTCCTGGCCAATCAGAACCAGCTGTAGCTTGGGCTCCCCCTTCCACTGCTCATCATCGAGGGTAAAGCGCTTGCCGCTGAGGTGAAAGATATGCCGCTTAGGGCTCTCATCGAACCAGAGAATTCCTTTGGCGCGGAAAACGGTTTCTGGGAGCTGATTGTCCAAGAAGTTCTGGAACTTGCGAATCGCAAAGGGCTTGTCGCTCTGGAAGGACAGCGAGGTGAAGCCGTCGTTCTCTAAGTGGTGGGAATGGTGATCATGAGCGTGATGATCATGGGCTTCGCAGTCGTGGTCATGATCGTGGTGGTCATGGTCGCTGTGAGCGTGAGTCTCCCCGTGAGCCTCGTGACCATGATCATGGCTATGACTGTGGCTGTGATGCTGGTCATGGTCGTGCCCGCTGTGGTCGTGCTCCCCTTCGGGGTCGAAATAGCGCTCTGATTCAAACAGACCGACGCTCAAGATCAGCGGCAGCGGCACCTTAGATTGCTGGGTCCGCAGGATGCGAGCGTCTGCCTTCACCTTACGCAGACTAGACTCTAGATACTCCAGTCGCTCTTGATCTACCAGGTCTGTTTTATTGAGCAGAATGGTATCGCCGTAGGCAACCTGGCTTTGTGCCGCTTCACTGTTGAACAGGTCTAGGCTGTAGTTCTCGGCGTCTACAACCGTGACAATGGAGTCCAGTCGGGTCATATCCCGCAGCTCGGTCCCTAAAAAGGTGAGGGCGACGGGCAGCGGATCCGCCAATCCCGTGGTCTCTACTACCAAATAGTCCACCTCTTTCTGCTCTAGAACGCGGTATACCGCTTCCGCTAGGTCGCTGTTGATGGTGCAGCAAATACAGCCGTTGCTGAGCTCTACCATGCCGTTATCGCCCGTCTCGACAATCAGGTCATTGTCGATGCCAATTTCCCCGAATTCGTTGACTAGCACGGCGGTCTTCACACCCTCCTGATTCGTGAGGATGTGGTTGAGGAGTGTGGTTTTACCGCTCCCCAGAAACCCAGTAATGATAGTAACGGGCAGACCTCGCTTATCGAGCGCCATCTTAGAGGATTGGCCGGGGGATTTTGCCGCAGATGTCATAAGTGTTCTCTCAAGTTGTGGAGGTAGAGGGACCACCCAATGAGGTGGCGTCTTCTATGATCACTGTTGACGATTGTAGCGATTTGGACAGTCTGCCGGACAGCTCACCACAATTCCCTCCGGAGGTAGGCGAAGATTTCTGAGGCGATCGCCTACCGTGAGACCGGTCACTTCGCGTGACATCTACATCACTTTCAATGAGGTACCCATGGGATTACTAGGTAAGCTATTTGGCAAGAAAGAAGAAGAGAAGGCTGCTAAGACGCCTAAAGTAGACGTTAAGAAGAAGGCGACCGAGAAGTCTATTCCCGCTGAGAAGGTCGGGCTAGATGGTGAGTTCGACGAGAGCGGCCTGGCAAAGCGGGTTGCTAAGGCTCTCGATGATGCGGGCATTTCTGACAACATCGGCCTCTGGGTAGCGCAGTCTGGCAGCACCGTTGTCCTAAAGTACAACCCGGATGCTGAGGCTTCTCTATCACGGGCTAAGCAGGTTGCTGAGGGTGTCGACGGAGCTACTGCCGTCAAGACAGAGCCCAACAGCTAGTTGATACGGCCTATAGCTATAGGCCCTGTGCAGCGCATAGGGCCTATGACTGCCCCAAAGGCAGCAAAGTACATACATAAGGCACATATATACCGAGGGCAAGACCCAGGCACAAAGCCCCGGCAAAGCCTCGGCAAATTGACTAGCGGCTATCGCCAGGTGCGGTTGCCATCGTCATCGGTGCGTGCGTCGCGAATTACATCGGAGATCTCTTCAGCGTCTTTGACGTGGTGCAGCGCTTCTTTGTCTCCGTCCTCCCCTTCAACAACAAAGTAGGTGGGAACGGTGACGTGATCGCCTGTCACGTCAGGGGCGTCTACGGCAACTTGCTTGGCTTTTTCGTCTAAAGACTGGGGTCCATCGACGCGATCGCCGGGATTGAGGGTAGCGTTGGGGTTCTTTTCAAGCTCCTTTTGCTGAGCCTCGTACTGCTCGCGGCTCACGTCTTCCGGCTGGGTAGGCTGGTTGATATTACCTTCGGTACTGTTCATAACTGATAATTAATACGGTAAGTATTTTGTCAGCTAAGACGATACCGAACAACCTTCTCACTCAGCGTCTTTCTATTGAAAGAACTTGCCATGGGGGAAGCGTCTACCCCGCTGGTAGGGGGGCTGGGAAATTTTCGACTGGGCGATTTAAGGAGGCTAGTTTTTACTTGCGCAAACGAGGCGGCGATCGCCGCCTCGCACGAGCTCTCCTCGATACAGGGCCTGACGCCACTGTCGTCCTACTTGCCAGGCCCGAAACTTAGTTGCACTCCACCGGGGATTAGCGGTGTAGCCGGCGAAGCCAGCCCGCAGCGCGGCATGGTGGGAGGCGGGGAGGGCGGTGTTGACAAGGGTATTCTCGTCCAGCTCAACCAGTTGGCCCTTAGCATCTGTGAGATGTGTCATCTATTGCCCCCCTTACCTAGGTTGTTTACAGCCGATCTAGCCCAATAGCTCAGTATTCGCTCCTGCTGCTGTTAAATCCGCACATAACCGGTTGGCCTGACTTCTAGGGCTGAAGCAGCATGTAGGCGAAGTAGGTGGCCATCGGAATCACCGTCGCCGCCACCAAGAAGCCAATCACCAAGACCGTCGCGTTGCCCTGATCGGTGTCCTCAGCCGCGGTGAAGGTACCCTCCACCTGGATGGCTGACACCACTTCTGGGGGACCGGGGTCGGGGTCGCCCGACAGGACCGCAACCAGGCGATCGCTAGCGTCTAGCAAGGACTGATTGTATTTATTGCCGCCCCGGAGTGGAGCCTGCATGGTTTCTTGGGCCACGCTCTCGACGATGGCGGGGGATAGCCTATCGGCTGACGCCGAACCGGTGACGATAGCCGTGTTGTTGGTGAGGTTATCCAGTACAACAACGGTTTGATTGGCCCCCGCTTCAGGGGTGGGGAACCACTTATCAAATACGCTTTGAGCAAAGCTATCCACCGTTTCGCCGTAGTCCAACCGGCGAATGGTGACAAACCGGACCTCGTTGCCGGTCTGCTCTGCCAGCTCCGCTAAGCTCCGGTTCAAGCGGTTTTCGTTGACGCGGCTGATGATGTCAGCCGTATCGACAATCCAGGTGGGCTCAGCAGCGCTTAGGGGCGGGATATCGTACACGCCAGCGGCCTGGGCTGACGGTACCCACATCCAAGCGGTAACGGCTAGCAAAATGGCCAATAAAGGCCTCAGCAGAAAAGCCCTGTACGTGGGATTGGGGAGGCTGGACATTGGAAAACGGGTGAAATCTCTTTGCCGCTATTATACGGTGTCTTAAGAATTACCGCGATCGCACTTCTCCGCGCTCCTGTTCCCCTTGCGTCCAGCGAAGCTGCTCCACGCGGTCGACAATTAGCTGCACCGCTGCGCTGAAAAAAGGTAGATCAAGGGTATCTACCTGATCCGAGGGTTGGTGGTAGTGGGGATTGCGAAAGTTGGCCGTATCCGTCAGCATCACCGCGCCAATGCCCGCCTCCCAAAAAGGGACATGGTCGCTCCTCAATAGATCTGGTGCTAGGGCCCCCCGCACAGGGACGCTGAGGGTGACTACGGGCAGCGGTGTTTCGCCGCCGAAACGATCCACTAGCGAGCGGTGGGGGCGATCGCCAACGGCGGCTAAAAAGGTTCCGGTATCGGGGGCAAGGCGCGCTGGCACCCCCGCCGGGTAACGCTGGCAGCCGGGCTCGGTGCACCGGAAGCCCAGCATTTCCAAAATGACGGCCCCCGAAACGTCCGGATGGGCCACCACAAAGGCCCGGCTCCCCAAAAGGCCTGCCTCTTCCAAGTCAAAAAAAACGAGGGTTAGCGGCACCGGAGCTGTGGAATGCCCTAGCCGTCGCGCTACCTCTAGCAGGGCAACGACGCCGGTTCCGTTATCGTCTGCGCCGGGGGAGCCTGCCACCGTGTCGTAATGTGCCCCCACAACCAAGGACTGGGCAACCGCTTGACCGGGCTGAGTTGCAATCAGGTTAACGCCCGCCTGGCCGCCCGCCACTGGCTGCTGGGTAACGCGCCATCCATAGTCCTGTAGAACTGCCGTCAGGTAGCGTCGCGTCTGGGCGCGATCGCTGCTTTGAAACCTAGCGCTGCTGATCTCGGTTAGCCGCTGCCGCAGCTCCGGCAGGGACGCCACTGGCCCTAGGCCCACCGCTGGCCGCTGAACCACCGGTAAGGGAGCCTCAGCCGGGAGCAGCAGGCTAGCGATCGCGATCGCCGCCAAGCCGGCTAGCAGTGCAATCGCCAGTCGCCGCAGGCGAACCCCCATGGGCTACGGCTCGCGCCCCCCAAGGGGTTGGGGCGTCGAATCAGCCGCTTCCCCCCCCAGCTTTGGGGAGGCGTTAAATGCGACAGCCGCTGCGGTAGAGCGGGGGGGCGCTTCGTCGGAAGTGGGAGACCGCAGGCGCTCAGAAATGGCCTTAAAGGATTCTCCAATCTGCTGCCGCAGCCACCAGCGACGGAAGGCCCGATTGTAGCTATCTTCCGAGGCCCCGTAAATCTGCCAGGCCTGCAGGGCAATGATCCCCAGCCAGCCTAAGGTGACGTAGATTGACCAGCTAAAATGCTGCGTGGACAAAAAATCTGCCAGCAAGAGAAGTCCGCTGACGATGCTGAAGCGGCGCGCCCCCGCCAGTAGCCTCTGGTAGCGATATTGGTCAAATGTATTGCGAGCGGTCTGCTCTTCCTGGCGCACCAGCCATTCTTCCTCCGCCGCCAAGAAGTTCCCTGGAGAAATGTTGAGCTCGCGAGAAATATCAATGAGCTGCGCTCGCGTCAGCGGCCCGCGCTGTCCCTGCCGGGCGCGGGCGATCGCCAAAATTTGCTGAACTGCTGCCTCGTCGTAGTTATTGGGCATACCTGCCTTCAAGTAGATATTGCCAGGGGATGGCGAGAACAAGCCATGTCACTAGAGCCTGGCTCAAAGGACGGGTGGACTCGTTGCGCTCACGCTGTTACCTTAGCGAACTTATGGGACTTCTTTCAGTATAGTTCTACCCTTGGTTGACTGGCCCTAGGTTAGCGAGGCTTCCGCGAAAATCGGGACAGCGATCGCTACGCTCTGCCGGGTCAATCCGCCAACAGCGACTCTAGAGGGGGAGCGAGCGGGGTAAAGATTCCTGTAGGGCGGCTCCTGACCTGGACGCGGCCCAGTAACTTTGATAAGATCTATATCTATCGATCTGTGGCTGTATTGAGTGAAAGCGATGTTAGCGGTATGAACTAGACTGCTCTGTTTACGGTGCTTGGGGCCTACAGGCAAACCGCCGCTCAGTCCCTATCGCAGCATCGGCAATTTCTCTGAAGAATGTGCTTCCTATCACAGCGGCATCTGCAAAAACGCTGGATAAGTGTACTGATAGAGCCAGCAATAGGCCAGCAACAATAAGCATGTAGGTGGGTGTTGCTAACGGCAGGGCTGCTCCTGGCTAAAGGAAGCGCAGCTTACCCACGCCGGCTTAAGGATGCTCCTACCTGGTCTGAATCTCTTCCGAATTTCTAACGATGTGCCTTTGCCCCCTCGCCCCCAGCGAATATCAAGCGAATGCTCAGAGGATATAGGGTTATATCGAAAAATACGTGGATATAGACGCTGATAGGTCCCCAGTTCCGATAGATCTAATGGATTCTGCTTCAAATTACGCCCCCTCACCCCTAGCAGGAACGTCCACCCTGCAGCCTGAAAATCCGGGCGAGTATGACTTACTGACCGTTGAGCAGGTGCAGACAGCGCTGGGGCGATCGCGGGCTTCAGTGTATCGCTACGCAAACACCCAGTCCGACGAGATTAACCCGCCGTTTGACCCCAAGCGCCTCAACCCAGAGCTCCGTAAGCACAAGGAAGATCCCCTCGCCTTTCACCCCTCCGAGGTGGAGCGATTTGCGCGGGACGTTCTGGGGATTCAGCAAATCACCATAGCGGTGCAGGTTAACGAACAGGCGGAAAATCGGCGCCTGCTGTATCAGATTTTGGACGAGCTAAAAGAAATTCGCGCCTTGCTAAAGGCAGGGGAACCTCACGACGTGCCTTAGTGACTTAATACCTAACGCTTGCGCCCTAGCGGTATTGCTCCTTTAACCCCCCGATTATGAAGTTCGACAGTCAGTCTGATAAGCCCCCGCCAGGGGGAGACCCCTGGTTCGTTAATGTCGTTGGCACTGCGATCGCCCTGCTTACCCTACTCGTGCCCCTTGCCACTATCACCATGGCCTCCCTCAGCGAGCCCTGGACACCGCCCTACGGGACGCTCTTACCCGACGAGTAGAGCCAACTCGGCCTAAAACACCGCTCCACAGTTCATCGGCGTTTTTTACGCTGACGGATTGTGTGAGCTTTTTGTGAGGTCAGTTAAAACCAGTGCGGGGACGCCGCCATCATCTCCTACAATGCTATCGAGACTTAACCCTCTCACTATGACGACATTTGGTAGATTACCGTGGATTTATCGCGCATTCCCCCTCAGCCCAAGCCTGGCGTTGTCAACGTCCTCATCGAAATTCCAGCGGGGAGCAAGAACAAGTATGAGTTCGATAAAGATCTAGGGGCACTTGCCCTAGATCGGGTTCTCTATGCCTCGGTGCAGTACCCCTTTGATTATGGCTTCATCCCCAACACCCTAGCCGACGACGGCGACCCCCTCGATGGCCTTGTGATTATGGATCAGCCCACCTTTCCAGGCTGCGTAATCGCGGCGCGCCCCATTGGCATGCTGGAGATGATTGACGGCGGCGATCGCGACGAGAAACTGCTATGCGTTCCAGACAAAGACCCCCGCTACAGCCACGTTAAATCCCTGCAGGATGTTGCCGCCCACCGCTTGGCCGAGGTCTCTGAGTTCTTCGGCACCTATAAGAACTTAGAGAAGAAAGTGACTGAAATTCTGGGCTGGAAGGATGTAGATACCGTGAGCCAGCTCATTGATACCTGCATTAAGGCCCACAATGCCTAAAATGTGTCGATT
>JBCCAG010000902.1:0-1762 GCA_039814955.1 Cyanobacteria bacterium P01_A01_bin.135 | reverse complement strand
TACTCCTTGACCACCAGCGAGGGGGAGTAGCATAGCTCTTCGGAGCCGTCAGGCCACTGGATCTTGAACTGAATTTCAGGCATAGCATTCTTCGGTTGGTGTCTTCAGCAATTGGCGATAGGCCTGCACATGCTGCTGGGCTGAGCGCTCCCAAGTATAGTTTGTCAGTGCGGCTTGGCTATGGCGAACCACAGCGGCGGCGATCGCTGGATTGAGGGCGCGTTCTATGGCCGCGGCGATCGCCCCGACGTCTAAGGGGTCGGCAAAGCAGGCCTGCTGAGGGCCAAGAAACTCCGTAAAGGGGGCCTGCTCAGACACCACCACCGGCAGTCCCGAGGCGATCGCCTCCATCACTACTAGCCCCCAGCCTTCTTTTACCGAAGGAAACACAAAAGCATCGGCGCAGCGGTATAGGGCAGGCAGCTCAGCGCCAGGAATGACACCCGGCAGCACCAACGCATTCCCCACCCCCACCCCCAGCGCCTTCACCTGAGCGAAAAACTGCTCTCGGTAGGCCTGGTAGTCAAACAGGGTAGCCCCGCCAACGATAACTAGCTGCGCTGCGGGATGCTTCTGGCGGACCTGGGCAAAGGCCTGCAGCAGCCGCAGGGAGTTTTTGCGGGGCTCGATGCCGCCCACGGTAAGCAGCACAGGGCCGCTCAACCCATAGCGATGGCGAATCCCACTCTCCTCCCCGCTGGGCCGGGGGCTAAACCGCTGCCGGTCTACGCCGTTCACCACCCGCGTTGCCCCAATGCCGTAGTCGGTTTGTAGGGCCTGCTGCCAGCGATCGCTCACCACTAGGCACAGGTGGGGATGGCGAATGGAGCGGTCTTGGCACTGCTGCAGGTAGGGGCTTTCAAAGGCTTCGATGTGGTGGATGGTGCGGACGATGGGGGTGGCTTGGATTTGAGATAGGGCATTGGCCCCGATGCAGTCCTGGGCGTGGTAGATGTCGTATTGCCCGAGGGTGGGCTGCAGGGCGGCAGTAAATTCGCTGATCCGCTGGTGGATGAGCCCGTCGATGATATTGGCAGGGGCGGGCTGTGCGGGAATTAGGTTTACGGCGCAGGGCAGGGGGCGACCGAAGCCGTTGCCGTTGGGATCTTTTTCGAGGGCGTAGATGCAGATGTGATGGCCGATGTGAGTGAGGGCGGTGGCTAGCTCTAGGGTGTGGATGACGCTGCCTCGGGGCTTGGTAGCGTAGGTGAGGAGGGCGATTTTGAGAGGCATAGCTATCGGGGCTTCGGGGCGGTGGGGGCGGGCGTTGGGGCGGGTTTGGCTCATACGTTGTGGGGAATCTTTATCGCTGCGGCTAAACCCGCCCGTACGGGTGAGAAAATCCGGTGAGGGAGCGATCGCTCAGGTCCCAAAAGGGCAGCGTCTCATTGCCTAGGGTGAGGGTCAAAAGGCGATCGCCTGTCACCCGGCCAACAGCCTCGCAGGCGATGGCGCGGCTATGGAATAGGCTCTGAACGGCGCTGACGTGGTGAGGGCGAACGCTGAGCAAAAAGCCGTAGCTGGGGAAGCTCAGCAGCCAGCGGGGCAGCGGGACTGATTTGGGGCGGGGAACCGTGCCTAGGTCTAGGGTGGCCCCGACGCCGGAGGTCTCTAGCAGCATCAACAGGGTGCCGATGACGCCCCCCATGCTGACGTCCTTCGCTGCATCGCACCAGCCCCGCTTGGCCAGGGTGGGCAGCAGGGCTAGGTTGGCCCGCTGCGTCGCACCATCTTTTTGGGTGGCGGCGTCCCAAAAGGGGTA
>JBCCAG010000289.1:0-5185 GCA_039814955.1 Cyanobacteria bacterium P01_A01_bin.135 | reverse complement strand
CATCTGGTTCACGGCGCTGGGCATCAGCACGATGGCGTTCAACCTGAACGGGTTCAACTTCAACCAGTCTGTGCTTGACAGCCAGGGTCACGTGATCAACACCTGGGCGGACATCATCAACCGTGCCAACCTGGGTATGGAAGTGATGCACGAGCGGAATGCTCACAACTTCCCGCTTGACTTGGCTGCTGCTGAGGCGCCTGCCATCAACGGCTAGGGCTTTGCATTCAGCTACTGCTCAGCTTGTCTGAGCTAGAGCGAAAGCGCCTCCTTCACAGGGGCGCTTTTTTGTTTGCTTGTGTCGATGGGTGTTGGGGATGGTATTTGGGGGCGTGGCCCCCAAGCCCCCTGGCTGGGGGACAAGATGTCTCCCCCAGCAGCCCCTTGCATACAAGCGGTGTCCTGGGAGTTTGATATTTTTGGTTACGTTTTGGTTGTGTGAGGTAGGGCGGGCACCGCCCTACAACCCGTTTTGGGTGCTTTGGGGGGGAAGTGGGGGGCGATCGCCTGAGGAAGCCAGCTATAGCCCTCCGCACAGCATCAACACTGGACCGAACCTGAACTAAAAAACGCAGCAGGATACCGCTGTGCGGAGGGGGACTGGGGGACGCGCCCGTCCTCCAGCGGGGGTTTGGGGGCCTACCCCCAAGTACCATATCCAATGCTCACAACCAACCCTTAGCTGTCCCTATACCAAGCAGCTCAACCAGATGGGGGCTAGGGAACGTTCGCGAAGCGCTTAGACGCCACTCCTACCTGCCCCTTGAATAGGGGTGCTTGAATAGGGGTGATGTTAGAGTGTTTCGGGTTTCGGTGCGGACTGGATACAGTAGGGATAGAGCGGTGCCTTATTCAAACCAAATGTGTAAACCTTCGCCAGTAGGCCTCATCGTGTCCGTCATTGAACCGTAGGCCTGTAGGGGCAGAGCCGAACTCTACTCAAACAGAACCCATAAATCCCAACCGATATCCTCTTAAAACCGTTGGCCAAAGCCAAAGTGGAAGCGGCTGTCGCCGTCGTCGTTGAGGCCGAAGTCGGCGCGGATGAGGCCGACGGGGGAGCCGAATCGGAGGCCGACGCCGTAGCCCAGGCCGGTGCCGGGTTTATCTCGCACTCCTGCCGGATCGCCTTGGACGTCGGAACCAGTGCCCAGGTCTGTCCCAATGTCGATGAACAGGACGCCGCCCACGAAGCGGTAGATGGGGAAGCGGTACTCTGCTGAGGCCAGCACATAACTGCGACCGCTGCCCACATCCCCAGTGCCGTAACCCCGCACAGAGTTGGTGCCTCCTAGGTCGAAGGCCTCGTAGGGGGGGAGGTCGCCCAACACGGTGCCCGCCTGTAGGTTAAAGGCAAACACCTCCGGGTTGCTGAGTCGCCCTGCCCCCAGCAAATCCACCGGCACAAAGCGGGCGTAGTTAGCCTGCAGGCGGTTCATCAAAATACTGCCGCTGCCCACCGGAACGGACTGGTCAGTGCGAAGGGAGAGTACCGAGCCATCGCTGGGGTTGGCGGGATTGATGCGGCGGTCTTGGGTGAGGCCGAAGCCCAGAGTGAGCAAGTCGTCAGTGCCGGAGTCGCTGATGGTGAGCTGGTTGCCTAGCTCATCCTCGTTAAGGCGATCGCCGTCCTCATCGCGGATGCTGGTGCGGGCGTAGTTGATACCTAGCTCCGCGTCCCAGTTGCCCAGAGGGCGCATCACCGCTGCCCCGCCGCCAAAGCGCCGCTCACGGGCCTCGTCGCCGTTGGCCAGCAGTACCTCATCGCTAAAGGTACGGGAGAGGCCGCTCTGGCGGGCCAGGTCAAATCGGTAGCCGAGGCGATTGGGCTGGCTGTCACGGTAGGGGCTGGTGAAGCTACCGTCAAAGTTAATGCCCCGTCCGCCCACCTGAGCCCCAAACCGCAAAGCGTCGCCGCGGCCGCGAAAGTTGCCGTCGCCAAAATTGACGGAGCCAAATAGCCCTAATTCAGTGCTGACCCCCCCCCCCAGCCGAAATGAACGAGAAAGCTGCTCCTGCAGCCGGTAGGTGACGTCCACCATGGGGGGAGCTGCCGACTCCTCCACATCCACCGCCACGGCCGCTGTTTCAAATACCCCTAGGCCCGATAGGCGCGTTAGGTCATTGGTCACGGTGTCGCGGTTGAACAGCGTGCCGGGCTCCGTCTCTAGCTCTCGCAGAATAATCGACTCTTTCGTGCGGCCCTCAACCGGGTTACCGTCAGCGTCAACGCCGCTGCCCGTCTCATCTAAAAATTGAATCGCCACCTCTCCTACCACCGGCTCCACCACCTCGACAACGAGATTTCCGTCAGGGTCGGGCATCAACCCTACCACCCGCGACAGGGCGTAGCCGTTGTCGAGATACCAAGCGTCCAAGCGATCGCCGATGGCGTCAATGGCCTGAGTGCTGAGGGTAGGGCGCAGCAAGGGGCCTGCTAAGGCGGTAGCTATCTGGGGCGTCAGGGCTTGGGCTCCAACTAAGGTCAAGCTGGGGACGCTAGATTCGTCAGGGTATGGGAGGATGGGCAGGGCCGCGGGGGAGGTGGATTCCGAGGGCGGCTGGGGCAGTACGACGCTTTGGGACCCGGTGCTTTGAGGCCCAATGCTTTGGGGCTCACTTCCTGTATCTAGCCCAGGATTTGGCTCAGCATCTACGCCATTGTCTGGGTAGGGCAGCACCACCCCTGGGTCTTCGGCTGCCTCCCAACCCTGCGCTTGGGCCGGTGACGCAAGCCCAAACCACAGCAGGCTAGCGAGTAGGAGATAGCAGTAACGAGGTATCCGAGTCATGGCCTAGCGCTGAATATTGGGGCAAATAGTGCGGTCCTGCCGCTCTAACGGGGGCTCCTCTTGCCACCGGGACAAGATATCCTGCAGCTCCCCCTGCAGCAGCGTCAGTTCGTTAATTTGGTCCTGAACTGCGGCTAGCTTTTCCACCAGGTAATCTTTCACGTCGCGGCAGGGCAGCTGGCCCTGGTCATGCACCCCCAAAACCTGGCGCACTTCATCTAGACTGAGACCCAGGTTCTGGGCACGCTTGATAAAGGAGAGGCGATTAAGTACCGCTGGCGCAAACAGCCGGTAGCCCGCAGGCGATCGCGCTACGGTGGGGGACAAAAGGCCGATGTCTTCGTAGTAGCGAATGGTTTTGATGGGCAGACCAGACACTTTGGCCACCTGGCCAATTTTGAGGCGATTGCTAGGGGTTGAACGATCGGAGGGCGAATCAGAGCGCATATCGGCAGTGGTTAGGACGGGGCGCTAGGCGGCTGCAGCCGCTCTGACGGGGCATCATCGGCACCCCAGCGGCGGCGCTGGTGAGCGTGCAGGACCAGGGCGATCGCGGCCATGGCGCTGCCGGCAATCAGCAGGGGCCAGCGCAGATTAGCGCCAGCAATGGCAATGTCTACCAACCCCATAGTAAAGATGACGCTGGGAATAGGGTAGCGGCGGTAGGATTTACGCAGCAGGCGGTGCCAAAGATAGTCCATTTCGTCTGGGCCCATAACGCGCGGGCTAAGCTGTACTACAATAGTAGACCTGCGACAGCGCTTGGAGAGGTGGCAGAGTGGTCGAATGCGCTCGACTTGAAATCGAGTGTACCGCAAGGTACCGTGGGTTCGAATCCCACCCTCTCCGTCCGTACGCCTTAAGGGTTTCAGCCTTGTTAAGGTCGTGACTCTCTGAGTGATGAGAGCAGCTTAACATAGCCTAGATTCTTTAGGACCTTTGGGCCATCTGCGGGGCGATCGCTCCCCTGCTGTAGGGGTTGGGTGGGTTCTGGCCTTGCGCTAAACGATTTTCCCGGTCTTACTGAACTCGCGCTTAATGCCCTGTAGTAGATCACCCTGGGTAATGACGCTGCGTCCCTGTTGTAGTGTCCGTAGACAGCAGTACTGCACCACGTTCACAATGTCGGCCCCGCTCATCTCATAAGTGGAAGACAGCTTGGATAGGTCCACGCCTTCATCCAGCGCGAGCTGGGTCGGCAACGCCATTTTCCACAGCCTCAGCCTTTCCTTTGCGCTAGGCATGGGGAAGTTGATCATCGCCTGAAATCGACGCACAAAGGCATCGTCGATATTACTCTTTAAGTTCGAAGAGAGAATCACTAGACCGTCGTAGTTCTCCACTCGCTGGAGCAAGTAGCTCACTTCCTGGTTGGCGTACTTGTCGTGGGCGTCTCTGACATTGGTGCGCTTGCCAAATAGGGCATCAGCTTCATCAAAGAATAGGATCCAGCCCTTGCTTTCAGCCCGGGAGAACAGATTGGCCAGGTTTTTCTCAGTCTCGCCGATAAACTTGGACACGACCATCGACAGGTCAATTTTATAGACGTCTTTGCCGGTATACTTGCCGAGCAGACTGGCCGTCAGGGTTTTACCTGTACCCGGTGGCCCATAGAACAGGGCCCGGTAGCCGAGCTTAAACTGCTTTTTCATCCCCCAGTCATAGAGTAGGGTCGCGCCGTGGTCAATCCAGGCTTTGAGCTCGTTGATCTGCTCCAGCGTCTGGGCATTGAGCACCAAATCCTCCCAGGCCATGTCGGTGGCGATGCGCTGGGCCGGAAAGCTAACGCTAAATCGAGGCCGGGAAACACGCCCCAGGGTAAACAGGTCTACATAGTCCTGCGCCATGATCAGCTTACTGCTCATCAGCGGCTCTCCCTCGGCCTCCGATTCTAGGGAAAGCACCTGCTGGCGGGCGAAGGGATGATCTTCGCTAAACAACTCCTGGAGCTGAAAGCGATCGCTCATCTGGTCCCCACCCAGCATAAACAAGACGGTCTCCCCTGTGGGCAAAAAACCGCGGTGCAGTTTGCCGCGCCAACCGCCAATTTGGGGATATTCGCCGGCCTGGGGCAGGTGCGCCGTGATCCATTGGTCGAAAAAGCTGGGCTGCAGATGGGGGGCCAGGGCAATCAGCAGCGTGAGTTGCTCAGCCTGGCCTAGGTTATGGGCCTGAATGAATTGGGCTAGGGGGCTCTGGGTGGTTAGCCAGTTTTGGGGCGGTTCTGGAATGGGAGTGGCTGACTCGGGTTGATTGAAATAAGTTTGGATGCGCCACTGAATCACCTGGGCGAGATAGGCTAGCCCGTTTTGAAGGGTTTGGGCGTCTGGCGATCGCATTGTTGAATGATGTACCAAAGTTGTTGACAGCCCTTTAGGTTTGGTTAAACTATG
>JBCCAG010000707.1:0-2559 GCA_039814955.1 Cyanobacteria bacterium P01_A01_bin.135 | reverse complement strand
TTCGCCGATGTGAGCGATCGCCTCTATCTGCTCAGGGGTTGACTGCAGCACCATTCACCCCTTTAAATACCGCTCCATGGCCCGCACCGCCGACCAAATCAGCTTAAAATAGCCCGTCTGGCCCACATCCACCGCTTCCGCCGCATCCCGGCTTTCCCCCAGCAGCCCATCGCCGGTGACCCCATTCACCACCAGCACCTCTTTCTTCCCGTTGCGCAGCCGCAGCTCCGGCCCCGAATCCGGGTGGAACACTCCGCACACATAGGGGCGATCGCCGTGGGTAAAGCGAATCGGCTTCACTGTTTGCGCCACTAGCCCCGGCACCTCCAGGTTATCTACCGCCACCTGGTCAGCGGCGGGCCGCGCCCCAGCAAGCTCCAGCTCCACGCTCTGCTTACCCTGCCATTCGTTTAGCCGCAGCTTGAAGGCCATATCCAGGCGCTCCGGCAGCGGGTAGTAGTCCCCCCAGCGCCAGGCGATCGCCGTCCGCCGCTCCCCGCCTTGCTCTAGGGTCAGTTTCACGTGGCGGCGATCGCGGCCTACGGTGCGCTGCTCCATCACCCGCACCCCAGCGGCCCAGAACAGCGGCTCCGGGTTGCCGATGCCGCAAGGCTGCAGCTGGTCCATCGCCTGAAACAGCGCCAGTGTCACCCCACTAAGGGGAAGCTGACCGTCGATATTGAGGGCCGGCAGCAGGTGGTGGGGGTGCAGGGTTAAGTTGGCGTAGAGCTGCAGGCGACGACGGAACGCCTCTAGGTTATCGGCGGCCAGGGTAAAGCCCCCAGCGGCGGGGTGGCCGCCAAATTTCTCTAGCACCGCGCCGCAAAACTGCAGGGCCCCGAACACGTCAAACTCAGGGATGCCCCGCGCCGAACCGCGCAGGTGCTTGTGGCTCACATTGCTGGTAGGGCTCAGCTCCGCTTCATCCACATCCTCATCGGTGCCAATGAACACCGGCACCCCGTAGCGCTCCACCAGGCGAGAGGCCACGATCCCAATTACCCCGTGGTGCCAGCCGGGCTGTACCACCACCAGCACCCGCTCTTCCGGCAGATTGGGTTTGGTGGTTTCAATGTAGGCGATCGCCTCCGCCTCAATCAGCTCGCACAGCTGCCGCCGCGAGCCGTTGATCTGCTCACAGGCCATGGCCTGCTCCAGCGCCACCCCGTCATCGTCGGTGGTCAGCAGCTCAATCACGGTCTGGGGGTTGCTGATCCGCCCCACGGCGTTGATGCGGGGCCCTAGCCGAAAACCAATCGCCTCAGGCTTCAGGGCGTCTTTGCTGCCCTCAATGCCCGACACCTGAATCAGCGCCTTGACGCCGGGAATCTGGGAATGAGGCAATAGGGACAGCCCTTGCTGTACCCAGCGACGGTTTACGCCGGTGAGGGGCGCTAAATCGGCGATGGTTCCCAGGGTGAATAGGGCCAGCAGCGGGTCCGCCAATACCTGGCCGTAGCCCAGCGCTTCCGCCAGCTCCCGCGCCAGCAGGTAAGCGACGCCCACCCCCGCCAGCCCCCGGTAGGGGGAGGCTTCGTCAATCAGCTTGGGGTTAAGGATGGCGTTGGCAGGGGGAAGCTGGGGGGGAATGTCATGGTGGTCGGTGATAATCACCTTTAGGCCCAGCTCCCGCGCCCGGGCCACGGGGTCCGGGGCCGCAATGCCGTTGTCCACGGTGAGAATCAGCCCCACTCCTTCGGCGTGAAAATCCTCAACGATGCGGCGGTTGATGCCGTAGCCCTCGCTCATGCGGCTGGGTATAGCGTAGTCAACCTTTGCTCCCATGGCCCGCAGAGCCCGGATGAGCAGGGCAGTGCTGGTCATGCCGTCGGCGTCGTAGTCGCCGCAGATGGCAATTTTACTGCCGGTGGCGATCGCCTCGCTGAGTAGTTCTAGGGCATGGGCAAAGTCAGGAAACTCAGCCACAGCCGGAGGCAGGGGCTCTAGGGTGGGGTCTAAGAAGCGCTCGGCAGCATCAACGGTGGCGAAGCCCCGGTTGACCAGCGCCTGGGCCAGGATGGTAGGCAGACCAGTAGTGGCGGCGATCGCCTCAGCTTGGGAGGATAGGGCGGCGATGCGCCAGCGCTGCTGGGGCAGGGACCGAGCGGTTGGGGAGCTGGATTCAGGCGAAGGGGAGGGGGAAATAGGAGGATGAACCACGACGGTAGCCTGTTCACAGTAGCGACCAGAGGACTAGGCCTCAGTATAGGCAGTCTGAGAGGGGGACCTGACTTTCGTAACAAAATCTCAAGGGTGGGGAGCCTGTGGTTTTAAGCGACTATCTCACCCCCTCACACAAGCTAGGCCCCCAGGACATGATGCTTGGGGGCCTAGCAGGATAGGGTTTAAGGGGGCTGACCCAGCAGCATTGTGCGCGGGTCTATAGGGTTGGCTGGCCTAGAGAAGGATGAGTAGGCCTAGGATACTGAGCAGGACGGCGAGGAACGACCCCGCGGGTCCTACCGCATCGGTGAGGTCTCGCCGCCAGCCACACCGCAGGCAGGAGTAAATGGTTTCGCTCTGCATGACAATGCTGTGATGGCCGCACCGGGGACATTC
>JBCCAG010000880.1:0-1832 GCA_039814955.1 Cyanobacteria bacterium P01_A01_bin.135 | reverse complement strand
CGTCCCCTGATGATCATCGCTGAGGACATCGAAAAAGAAGCCCTGGCCACCCTGGTGGTCAACCGCCTGCGGGGCGTGCTGAATGTGGCCGCGGTCAAGGCCCCTGGCTTTGGCGATCGCCGCAAGGCAATGCTGGAAGACATGGCCGTTCTCACGGGTGGTCAGGTGATCACCGAGGACGCTGGTCTGAAGCTAGACGCCACTAAGATCGACATGCTGGGCAAGGCCCGCCGGATCACCATCACTAAGGACACCACCACCATCGTCGCCGAGGGTAACGAGGCGGATGTGAAGGCCCGCTGCGAGCAGATTCGCCGTCAAATCGAGGAGACCGAGTCTTCTTACGATAAGGAGAAGCTGCAGGAGCGCTTGGCTAAGCTGTCCGGCGGTGTGGCTGTGGTGAAAGTGGGCGCGGCCACCGAGACCGAGATGAAGGACCGCAAGCTGCGCCTGGAAGACGCCATCAACGCTACCAAGGCGGCAGTAGAAGAGGGCATCGTCCCCGGCGGCGGCACTACCCTGGCCCACCTGGCCCCTGAGCTAGCCTCCTGGGCTGAGGGCAACCTCCAGGACGAGCAGCTTCTGGGCGCGATGATCGTGGCCCGGGCTCTGACCGCTCCCCTGAAGCGCATTGCCGAGAACGCCGGCCAGAATGGCGCGGTAATCGCTGAGCGCGTCAAGGAAAAGGACGTCAACGTGGGCTACAACGCCGCGGAGAATGAGTTCGCTGACATGTTCGAAGCCGGCATCGTTGACCCTGCTAAGGTGACCCGCTCTGCGCTGCAGAATGCGGCCTCTATTGCTGGCATGGTGCTGACCACCGAGTGCATCGTGGCCGACAAGCCCGAGCCCAAGGATGGGGCTCCGGCGGCTGGCGCTGGCGGCGGTATGGGTGATTTTGACTATTAATTGCTAGCGCGGCCATGGCACTGCCATGGCCTTGCGGCATCAGATTATAGGGCGATCGCTTCTTCGGAGGCGATCGTTTTTTGTTCAGACAATGTTACCTCTCTCCAAGCAGGCACTGTCAAAGAATGTTACAGGCCCTGAACCCGGAACCCGCAACCGCGTTAAATATAGAAATTGAAGCTGACCATCCTAAAGGCTGCTATGTTTCCAGTTCACCGGCCCCGCCGCTTGCGTAACCACTCTCAACTGCGCCGTATGGTGCAGGAAACAGTGGTCAACACCAGCGATCTCATCTACCCCTTGTTCGCTGTTGACGGCAGCGGCATTGCCCAAGAAGTCTCTTCCATGCCAGGGGTTTACCAGCTCTCCATCGACAAAATTGTGGATGAGGCGAAAGAGGTCTATGACCTGGGTATCCCCGCCGTAATTCTGTTCGGCATTCCTGAGAAC
Source organism: Cyanobacteria bacterium P01_A01_bin.135 (assembly GCA_039814955.1). GTDB lineage: Bacteria > Cyanobacteriota > Cyanobacteriia > CAKZMO01 > CAKZMO01 > JBCCAG01. The sequence continues at coordinate 473 of JBCCAG010000880.1, read as the reverse complement.
AAGGATACTGAGGCCACAGGAGCCTGGCACGATCATGGCATTGTGCAGCAGGCCTCGCGGGCTATTAAAGAAGCGGTGCCGGACCTGGTGGTGATTGTGGACACCTGCCTGTGTGAGTACACCTCCCACGGCCACTGCGGCTACTTGGAGACTGGGGACCTGTCTGGGCGGGTGCTCAACGACCCGACGCTGGAGCTGCTGAAGAAGACTGCTGTGTCCCAGGCTAACGCCGGTGCCGATATCATTGCGCCTTCTGGGATGATGGACGGGTTTGTCCAGGCCATCCGCCAGGGGCTAGACGAGGCGGGTTACACCGACCTGCCGGTGCTCTCCTACGCCGCTAAATACGCCTCTTCCTACTACGGCCCCTTCCGCGACGCCGCTGAATCTGCCCCCCAGTTTGGCGATCGCCGCACCTACCAGATGGACCCCGGTAACGCCCGCGAAGCCCTCAAGGAGATTGAGCTGGACAT
>JBCCAG010000060.1:0-11267 GCA_039814955.1 Cyanobacteria bacterium P01_A01_bin.135 | reverse complement strand
GTTCCGGTCAATCCTGCTGCTGCTAAAAGAAAGTTGCGTCGAGTTGCCATAGCCTGTTGGGTGGAGGTAACTCAAGGATAGCGCTGGTAACCTTGCTCTTACGGGTCTATGGCCTGCGGGTGAGCCGTCTCGCCGCTAGGCCGTAGCGGAGCAGCAAGGTGTGAATCCAGCACAAGGTATTGTGCCGTGAGACAAGGATTGCTATATCGTTTGCAAAAATGACATTACAAAAATTACAGAATCGAAATAAAGCCGTCCTTTGTTAAAATATTCTTATAAGAAGCGACTAAAGAGGACTCACTGCGCTATGACCCGTACTCAATCCAATAAGTCTATCGCGATCGCTCCGTCTATTTTGTCTGCCGACTTCAGCCGCCTGGGTGAAGAGATTAAGGCCGTTGATAAGGCCGGTGCGGACTGGATTCACGTTGACGTGATGGACGGTCGCTTTGTTCCCAACATCACCATTGGCCCGATGATCGTCAAGGCGATTCGCCCCCTGACGGAAAAGACTATCGACGTTCACCTGATGATTGTGGAGCCGGAGAAATACGTCGAGGAGTTTGCCAGTGCCGGTGCGGACATCATCTCCGTCCACTGCGAGCATAACGCCTCCCCCCACCTGCACCGCACTTTGACTCAAATTAAGGAACTAGGCAAGCAGGCGGGGGTGGTGCTCAATCCTGGCACCCCGCTAAGTCTAATCGAGTATGTGTTGGATGAGTGCGACTTGATTCTACTGATGAGCGTCAACCCCGGCTTTGGTGGCCAGAGCTATATTCCCGCTGTGACTGACAAGGTGCGCAAGCTGCGTCAAATTTGTGATGAGCGCGGCCTAGATCCCTGGATTGAAGTGGATGGCGGGCTCAAGGTTCACAACACTTGGCAGGTGCTGGAAGCGGGGGCAAATGCCATCGTCGCTGGCTCTGCGGTGTTTAAGGCTGATGACTACGCCGCCGCCATCGAAGGCATCCGCAACAGCAAGCGCCCTCAGCCCGAGCTCGTCACTGCTTAGGGCAAGAGGCTAGGTAACCGGCCAAAGGGCTAGTCGTTTCAGGGTAATAATGCTGACCGGCACAGCCGTTTGAATTGAGTCGTGGGCCTTGCTTAATCAATAGGCTCACCGTAATATAGGGCCAACTGGGGCTACAGAGGGGAATTCTTCTGTAGCCCCTATTACGTTGAGTACTGGCGACTGAATCCGTGAGTTAGAGTTGTAGCTAGCGCTGCCTTGGTGAGGGGCAGTGTGTGCCAGGGTTACCGCCATAATTGATTAGTAGCGGTGTGACTAGCTCTGCCGCCGCCCTGAAGGCTGCCAAAACCAGTGGGCGACTCATAGAATAGCTGCGTAGTGGATGATACCTCCTCAAGCCACAGTAGTCCAGACAACCCAAGTTCAGACGATACAAAGGATTATCTATGTCCGAATTGATTCAAGCGGTTTTAGACCATCCCGCAGAGCGCACGGACCTACGCCGATTTATGGGCGAGCTTCGCAACCGCGAGCAGCGCTATTTGCTCCACAACGATATCCTCTCGGCGTTTGCTGACTACTGCCACACGTACGACAAGGAGGATGGTTTTGTCACAGACTCTGCCCTCTCCCGGCTGATTGACTACACCCAGGAGGTGATCCTAGAGCGGGAGAGCATGTGCATGATCATCCGCCCCAAGATTGGTTACGAAGAGGTGTACCGGGTACTTGAGAACCTGACGGTGGAGGAGATGAGCGTTCAGGAGATCCTCGACCTGCGCGATCGCTTCGTCAATCACTTCCACCCGGAAGAAGGGGACGTACTGGAAGTGGACCTGCTGCCCTTCTACGACTATTCCCCCCGCATCCGCGACCCCAAGAACATCGGTAAGGGGGTTGAGTTCCTCAACCGCTACCTGTCCAGTAAGCTATTTCAGGACCCGACCCGCTGGCTGGAGGTGCTCTATCAGTTTTTGAGCCTGCATCGTCACAACAGCACCCAACTGCTGATCAACGCCCGCATCAATTCCCAGCAGAAGCTCTCTGACCAGGTCAAGCACGCCATCAACTTCGTCGGCCGCAAGCCCGCTGATGAGCCCTTCAACCGGTTTCGCTTTGAGTTCCAGGACCTGGGCTTCGAGCCCGGCTGGGGCAATACGGCGGGGCGGGTGCGGGAAACCCTAGAGCTGCTAGACCATCTGTTGGACTCCCCTGACCATCAGGCGCTGGAGGCCTTCATTTCTCGTATCCCCATGGTCTTTAAGGTGGTGCTCACCTCGGTCCATGGCTGGTTCGGGCAAGAGGGGGTGCTGGGGCGACCTGACACGGGAGGTCAGGTGGTGTACGTGCTGGACCAGGCCCGCAGCATTGAAAAGCAGCTCCAAGAAGAAATTGAGCTGGCGGGCCTAGACATACAGGCGGCCCACCCCAAGGTAATTATCTTGAGCCGGCTGATTCCCAACAGCGACGGCACCACCTGCAATCAGCGCCTAGAGAAGGTGTACGGTACCCAAAACGCTTGGATTTTACGGGTACCGTTTCGGGAGCTCAACCCTAAGTACACCCAGAACTGGATTTCGCGCTTCGAAATTTGGCCTTATCTAGAGACCTATGCCATTGACGCGGAGCGGGAGCTGCTGGCGGAGCTGCAGGGCAAGCCGGATTTGATCATCGGCAACTATACCGACGGGAACCTGGTGGCGTTTCTGCTGGCTCGTCGCCTCAAGGTCACCCAGTGTAATGTGGCCCACGCCCTGGAGAAGTCCAAGTACCTGTTCAGTAACCTCTATTGGCAGGACCTGGAGAATGAGTACCACTTTTCCCTGCAGTTCACGGCAGACTTGATCGCCATGAACGCCGCCAACTTCATCATTAGCAGTACCTATCAAGAGATTGCCGGGACCCCCACTAGTGTTGGGCAGTACGAGTCCTATCGCCGGTTCACCATGCCCGAGTTGTACCACGTGGTCAACGGCGTCGATTTGTTTAGCCCCAAGTTCAACGTGGTGCCGCCGGGTGTGGATGTGCAGACCTACTTCCCCTTCAGCCGTGAGGACCGGCTAGAGAGCGATCGCCAGCGGCTGGACGAGCTGATCTTCACCCGGGAGGATCCGGCCCAGGCCTACGGCAAGCTCAAGGACCCCAGCAAGCGCCCCATCTTTTCTATGGCCCGGTTAGACCGGATTAAGAATCTGACGGGGCTCGCGGAATGCTTTGGTCAGAGCAAGGAGCTGCAGGAGCGCTGCAACTTGATCTTGATTGCCGGCAAGCTGCGGGCTGAGGAGTCGGGCGATCGCGAAGAGCTCGCTGAGATGGAAAAGCTGTACCGGATCATCGATGAGTACGGCATCTACGAGAACATTCGCTGGCTGGGGATCCGGTTGCCCAAAAGCGATTCAGGCGAGGTGTACCGGGTGATTGCGGATCGTGAAGGCATCTTTGTGCAGCCTGCCCTGTTTGAGGCCTTTGGTCTGACAATTCTAGAGGCGATGATCTCGGGCTTGCCCACCTTCGGTACCCGCTTTGGCGGTCCCTTAGAAATCATCCAGGACAAGCACAACGGCTTCTACATCAATCCCACCCACCTCCCGGAGATGGCAGCGGTAATTTTGGAGTTTCTGGGCAAGTGCGATCAGAACCCTGGGTATTGGAAAGAGGTGTCCGATCGCGCTATCGAGCGGGTTTACAGCACCTATACCTGGAAGATTCACTCTAGTAAGCTGATGTCCTTGGCTAAAATCTACGGCTTCTGGAACTACAGCTCTAAGGAGAACCGGGAAGATATGCTGCGCTACATCGAGATGATTTTCTATCTCCTCTATCGGCCTGGGGCAAAGCAGCTGTTAGGGGCTCACATGCAGACTTGACCCAATGTAGAGATTTTCCGGTGAATAACTGGTTAGGACAGGTGTTTTCTATAGCTTCGTGCCGTAGGGGTTCTAGAAAACACCTGTCCATTCAATCAACTAAGTGCATAGCCACAGTTAAACGAAAGGGGGAGCGCCCCTCGACAGCGTCGTTTATTTGTGTCCTACTCGGGTAAATCACGAAAATTCATATCTCTCCCAGAGCGCTATGGGAGTGCTCTAGAGCTATCTGCTAGCATTGCCCATCATCGCCATCTTCACCCCTCCCCTTGCGAACGGCAATGGGGCACTCCTATGATTCGGGAGGACGAGCCTTGCTTTGGCGATGTTTTTTAGGGAAGTTGGGGATCTATGAATTTACCGCTCGTTTTTGACCTTGCCCTCGGACTGATTTTTATCTACTTGATTTTGAGCCTGTTGGCCTCAGAAATTCAAGAGCTAATTACAACCCTACTGCAGTGGCGAGCTGAACATCTTAAGAAGTCAATTGAAATCTTGGTAGGGGGCAGCAAGACAGCATCTGCACAAGACAGCGAGGGGCTCGGGATTGAGTTTGCCAACCGTCTCTACAAGCACCCAATTATCCGCTCTCTCAACCAAGAAGCGAAAGGCCCGCTCGCGAAACTATTCCGCAGCATTTCCTATGCCTTTGAGGTGGCGTATCGCAAATTGACAGGCGGCCGGAACGTCTTCGACGACTTGCGCAGCGGCCCCTCCTATATTCCAGCCGCAAGCTTCGCTGCGGCGCTGTTAGAAGAGCTGAATTTAGATTTAATTACCCATCAGCAGAGCTGCCGGCTTTTGGGAAGCGCCACCGAACGGCGGCTGCAGATGCTGCGCGACCTAGTTACGTCTCTAGGCCACAGCAGCCAAAGCAGCGCCCTTGCCTCTGGCCTAGATGCCCTAGAACAAGGGCTGGCTGTAGTCCGATCCGACTGCTCGAGCCGCCGGATCAGCTTCAAAGAAGCTTTAGATGCCGTCATCTCTCAGTGCATGAGCGCGCTGGAGGGGGCTGAGGCTGTCTTGCAATCTGAGCCCGAGGACGTCAAGCTGACTTTGCAACGGCAATTACCCCACCTCCGCCAGGCGATCGCCTTTCGGGAGCAAGAGCCCACTATGGTGGAGAGCGTGGAGCTGATTTTAGCGGAGAATGAGCGGCTGCCGGACCAGCTCAAAAATACCTTGGTTGCTCTAGCCCGCGACGTCGACACGGTGGCCGATGCGACGACAAGGCGAGTTAATGATTTTGAATCGCGGGTCTCTAACTGGTTTAGCCGCTCGATGGACCGGGCGTCTGGCGTCTACAAGCGCAATGCCCGAGGCGTGGCAATTTTGATTGGCTGCCTGATTGCCGTCTCCACCAATACCGACACGTTCTACATCGTCAACCGTCTGTCAAAAGACTCCGTCTTGAGGCAGTCCATTACCCAGACCGCTAACCAAATTGCGGCTCAACCTCCAACTGCTGGTGGGCAAAGCGCTGCCGACGAGCTTGAAGAGGTAAGCAACGCCGTAAACGAAGCGCTAGAAAACCTGCCGCTGCCCATTGGCTGGAATCCTGCCATTACACAGACGCAGTCACAGCAGGCGAGCGCATGGAAATTGCCCATTCTCCGGCGCATTGCCGGCTGGCTGATCACGGGCATTGCCATCTCCATGGGAGCTTCGTTTTGGTACGGCATCCTGGGCCGGATCGTCCGAGTCCGCAATACAGGGGACGTGCCGCCTGACGCTCGCTCCTCTGATTGATTTTTATGGATACCGGCGCGTTAAAAGGGCAGGCCAAACCGCAGCAGCAGGCTAGCAACGGCCCCAAACACGTTGAGAAACCCTGAGCTCCCGCGACCCTCTGCCTCCGCTCGGGCCTCCTGCTGGGCCATCAGATTCTCGGCAAATAGCGCAGCGGTCTGCTGGGCTTGCTCATTTCCTTGGGAGCCAAACAGCTGCTCTGCTCGGTCGGCGTCGGCTATTGCCCGCTCAATGTAGCCCCAGCGATATAGCGCCACGCTGCGGCTCAAGTACAAGTGGGGGGCATTGGGCTCCTTCTCAATTGCCTGGGTGTAGTAGCTGTAGGCGTCTTGAAAGTTGCCGCGCTCTGCTTCGCGCTGGCCCCATTCATAGAGCGATCGCGCCGTCAGCAGCGCTTCAGGAATGCCAGCCGCCCCTTGAAGGTTAGCGCCGCGCAGCTGTGCCCCGTCCAGCACCGCTCCGTACAGATAGGCACTTCTCAAATCGGCGCCCTCTAGGTTGGCCCCCGTCAGATCTGTGCCAGACAGGTCGACATTGAAGAGGACCGCATTAGAGAAGTCAGCGCCCTGCAAGTTAGCGCCCGTTAGCCGGGAGCGGTTGAGATTGGCAAAGCTGAAGTCGCTGCCTTGGGCCTCCACGCCGGATAGATCGGTGTGGACTAAGCTGGTGTGGCTGAGATCGCAGCCAGAGCAGCGCCGAGTCGAAATCAGCTGCTGCAGCTGCTCCGGGTTCTCCGCCAGGGAGGCTAGCGGCGCGTTGAGGACAAGGGTAGCAGCGACGGTCGTAAGCAGCGTTTTCATGGCTTGTAGTCGTAGGCTATACTTTAGTACAAAGGATGAAAAATGGCCCTGTGCAGAGGCAAGTTCTAATGGTAAGGCGTGACCTCAAGCTCGGAGGCCACGATTTTCATGCCAATTTTACGCAGGATTCATAATCCTTCTGCAATATCTACAGTCTTCTCGGGTATACCTAATATAGAGTCCTGTCAGCATTCTATCGAATTCGTTAGCGCCCTCAAGCCGTCATGAACCCAAGCCAATCGGTGCCTCAGCAGGTCAAAATTTTAGATGTTGAGATTGATAACATTACCTGGTCGGACCTGCTAAGACAACTCAAGTCTGGCGGCATCGTCTTTACCCCTAACGTCGACCATATCGTTAAGCTTCAAAAGGATCCAGAGTTTTTTCTCGCCTATCAGGCTGCTACCTACCGCCTTTGTGACAGCAAGATTCTTCAAATGGCGTCCCGGTTCCTGGGTACACCCATTCGCGATAAGATTTCTGGCTCCGATCTATTTCCAGCTTTCTATCAGTACTACGCGAAGGATGAAGAGGTGACGATCTTTCTGCTGGGTGCTGCGGAAGGCGTTGCAGAAGAGGCCCAGCGGCGAATCAATCACAAGGTGGGGCGGAACATGGTTGTGCAGACCTACTCGCCCCCTTATGGATTTGAGAAGGACGAGCAGGAATGCGCAAAAATTATCGATATGGTCAATGAGTCAAAAGCGACGGTTCTCGCGGTTGGCTTGGGCGCGCCGAAGCAGGAAAAGTGGATCTATAAGTACAAGGACTGCTTTGAGCATGCCAAGCTGATCATGGCCTTGGGCGCCACGATTGACTTTGAAGCTAGAAATGTGGCGCGAGCGCCAAAATGGGCAAGTGAACTTGGGGTAGAGTGGATCTTCCGCATTTGGCAAGAGCCCAAGCGACTCTGGCGGCGCTACCTAGTTGATGATCTGCCGTTTCTATGGATGGTTCTGCAGCAGAAGCGGGGCGAGAATCGTCAAAAACGCTCGGAAGTGCCTACAGATGCTTAGCCTGTGGTCTTTGCCTGGGTCTCTTACAGGGAGGAGCGTCCGCTGAACTGCTTTGATCGCTGGTCTAAACGGCTTCCGCCAAGGTGACCGAGAACCACCCCTTAGGATCTGTCCAGGAATTTAGCGGCTTTAGCTGCTGGGCCAGTAGGTCTTGCTCAAGCTCTTCCTGAGAGAATTTGCGAGAAATTTCGCTTCTGATGGTTTCCCCCGCGGCCAGATCGAGGGTTAAGCTGAGCGCCTTTAGGTGAACGGTCTGCTGGATGCGGCTGCGCAGGTGCATTTCAATCTGATGCTGCGCCCTATTGTAGAAGGCGCTGTGCTCAAACTGCGCTAGTTCAAAATTGCCGTCGAACCGGTCGTTGAGATGACGGAGCATGTTGAGGTTGAAAGCGGCGGTAATCCCTTGGGCATCGTTGTAGGCCGCTTCTAGGAGGGGTACCGGCTTCTGCAGGTCAACCCCCAACAAAAAAAAGTCCCCCGGCTGTAGCGCTCCCCGGAGCTGCTGGAGGAACTGACGACAGGACTCTGGAGATAGATTGCCCAATGTGCTGCCGATGAAGCAGATCAGGCGATGGGGGGCCTGCGGCGGCGGTAGCTGGCTTAAGGCCTGTTCGTAGGTACTCACTAAGCCATGGACTTCTAGAGAGGGGTAGTCGACCAGGAGCGCTCTGGCGCTAGACTTGAGGATGCCAGCACTGACATCGATGGGCCGGTAGACGAAAGGCTGTTGATCTGAGTAAGCGTCTAGAATCAGCCGCGTTTTAGTAGAGCTGCCGCTGCCTAGCTCCACAATGTCGCAGGGACCCGTCACTTCCGCGATCGCCCCTGCTGAGGTAGCCAAAATGGCAGTTTCTGTGCGGGTGAGATAGTACTCTGGAAGCCTGCAGATCTGCTCAAACAGCTCAGAGCCCAAGTCGTCATAGAAGTAGCGGGGCGGCAGCGTTTTTGGGGTACTCTGCAGCCCTGAGACTACCTCGTCTGCAGCGGCCTGCTCTGCCTCGGCTAGGGTATGGTCATCAATCAGCTCGCGGATCGTGAGCCTTGATTCCACTGCAGTGGAGGCATCTGATTCCAGAGGGGTCAGTTCAGCGTGAGCGGTTGGCTGACGCGGGGATGAGGATAGCATTGCAAGGATTTAGTAGAACTTTAACTAAGGGATACATGCTGCGAAGAGCCGCTGCTAGGACTTGGCTGGTGGCAGCAGCGACACTGAGGATTTCCCAGTAGGAACTTACAGGCTGGGTGGAGACCCTGCAATCTCCTACAGGTTTAGTCTGCTGTCCGTTGCACAGCGAAATCCGCAGAAAGGTTGCCTGACGTCGCGCTGGTACCAGTTGCGAAACGTTGGCCGCAGACACCAGGGCTGGGTGGCCCAGCTCCCTCCCCGTAACACGTAGTGCTGCCCGTCGAAGTAGGTTTGGGAGTAGCCCACATAGGGGTAAGGCTTAAAGCGGGGGTAGGGAGCGAACGGGCTACTGGTCCATTCCCAAACGTTGCCCAGCATGTCGAGGCAGCCCGAGGGGCTCGCCCCAGCCGGGAAGGCGGTGACTGGTGTGGTGTGGCCCAGCCGATGGCCGTAGTTGGCGCGCTCCAGCGTCGGTGCCCCATCTCCCCAGGGGTAGGGCTGCGATCGCCCTGTGGCTGGTGACCAGCAGGCGGCCTTCTCCCACTCGGCCTCTGTCGGCAGGCGCTTACCAGCAAATTTGGCGTAGGCCTCGGCTTCGTAGTAGCTGACCCCACAGACGGGGTGGTCATCCCACTGTGAACCGACTTGCCAGTAGCGGGGCTGGGTAACCGCGCTCTGCTGTAGCCAGGCCCAACCCGCTGATGACCACCAGCGTTGGGTTTGGTAGCCGCCCGCTCTCATAAACTGGCGATACTGGGTGCAGGTGACGGGGTGTTGGTCAATCCAGTAGTCGGCGGTATGGATGAGGTGTCCGGGGCCTTCATTGTCTAGGGCGGTGGTTGTATCGTCGCTACCTAAGACGACCGGGCCGGCGGGAATTTGCACCATTGTTTGAACTGATGCGGCGGTAGGGGGGGCTGGAGACGGGGTATGGTGTGGTGCTCTGCCCTGCAATCCCAGCATCTGGTGAACCATGGCGATCGTCTCGCCATGCTGGCTCTCATGCTGAAGCAAGAACCACCACAGCCGCGCCTGCTGCTGTACCGGAGCCCTGTCTAGATACAAAAAAACATCCCGGCGAATCTGGGCTAGGTATTGGCGGATATCAGCCAGCGCCGGTAGATTCTGGCGCTCGGCTTTGGGAAGGCCATCTTGGGCAAACAGCACCCGGTGACTGGCGGGGGAGCCCCCCATCAGCCGCTCCCGAATCCACAGCGATTCGGTGTAGCCGATGTGACCCAGGTGCCAGCCGGAGGGGCTGAAGTCTGGATGGGCCTGCTGCTTGAGCTGCTGATCGCCTACGGCCTCGAATAGGCGCAGGGTAGCGGCCCGGCAGGCCTGCATTTGGCTGCGTAGGGTGCTGCGCAGGGCTGAGCTATCTGGCTGCGCCTTCGGTAGGCAGCGGCTATAGAGATTGGAGCTGGACAAGGCGATCGCCCTCAACGGTGATTAGGGTATGCTCAGGCAGCGGCTGCCACTTGCCGTCCCATAAGGGCTCGGAGGCGACGACAACTCCCGGTAGGTTGTCATCGCCCTGGAGCCAGTAGAGGGTCGGCTCGGGAGATTTGTTACCAGCCCGACAGGCTACAAGCTGGTTGCCTCGGTGGATAAGGACGTTGGCGCTGACCTCGACGCTGTGCTGCTGCCCCAGCGACAGAAGCAGGGCGATCGCCTCTGCCAAAGCCCTATCCAAAGTTGCCCCCTCACTCTCTAGCTGCAGGATGAGGGCAAACAGATACTCAGAGTCAGTGGAACCCTGAATCCGCCGGGCGAACTGGGGGGAGAGGCGATCGCGCAGGGGGGTGAGCAGGGTCTCCTGAAAGTTGGTGACAGCCCCGTTGTGCACCATCAGCGTTTGCTGGTAGCGAAACGGAGGGCAGTTGCTCAGGCTGACCTGACTGCCGGCGGTGGCACTGCGAATACTGGCGATGATGCCATCCGATGCGACATAGCGGCTGATATCAGGTAGGTTGGCGTCATTCCAGATCGGCATGACGCTGCGATAGCAAAAGACCTCCTCTGCCCGGTACCAACCCACTCCAAAGCCGTCGGCGTTCAGCAGCCCTGCGGTCATTTCCTGGGGCTGATAGCTCTGGTGCACCAGCGAATGCTCAGGCTGGTACAGCAGCCACTCTAGGGGAATGGCCTCGCCTAGATAGCCGAGAATTCGACACATAAATAACTCCTGGTTTGCCCCAGTTACTGAGCCGTCGCTGCGTCGGTGGCAGCAATATCAATGGGGGTGACGCTACCTGCCAACGCCTGCAGCGGTGGGTCAATTTCGGCTTCGTTGCCCACCACCAGGGTGACGATTTGCTCCGGCTTCAGGTGACGGTTGGCCGCCGCCTGGATGGACTGGGGCGTCACCGCCGTCAGGTCTTGCCGGTACTGGAAGATGAAATCGCTAGGGTAGTCGTAGTAGTCGTAGCGCATCACCCGCGCTAAAGTCTGCCCCGGTGTTTGGAAGTTGAACACAAAGGAGTTGAGCACCGAATCGCGGGCCTGATCCAGCTCATCTTCGGGAATGGGCTCTTGGCGAATTCGCTCGATCTCAGCTAGGGTGAGCTCAACAAAGGGAACCGTCGCGTCTGAGCGCGTCTGCCCCCCCGCCACAAACACACCGGGATAGTCGTAGGGGGCGGACCACACGGCATAGGTGACATAGGCCAAGCCCTGGCGCGATCGCACCTCGTTCACCAGGCGTCCTCCCAAGCCATTCATAACTTCATTCACCAC
>JBCCAG010000403.1:0-4370 GCA_039814955.1 Cyanobacteria bacterium P01_A01_bin.135 | reverse complement strand
GGCCAGGGTCTTGGCCTGGGCCTCTGCGTCCACTCCAGGTGGGGCGAGAAGAATAACCTGCTTCGTTTCCATAGCGGCTGGGATCAATTCGGCTACCCCTAGAATCTATCGGGTCATGGCCTAAGTTGACTCCTACGAAAGTGGGAAGAAAGTGCGGAACCGCAGTGGGGAGATTAGCTAAGACGCACCGCTGGTGGAATCGGCAGGCAGGTCGAAGCAGCGGATGGGCGTAGCTGCTAGGTTGAGGACGGCTTGGTAGGCCCAGTGGGTAGGCAGCACGTCGCTGAAGGCGGAGGCAAATTGGCCCGGAGGGCAGTCGGGGAATTGGGTTTGCTGCGATCGCCCTGGGGCAGCGGGCTCGGGTGGGGCGGATTCTGGCTGCTCTGAACTGGCTTCTGGAGCAGTTTCTGGGACAGGAACGGTGGGGAGGTCGGTTTGGGCCACGGCACGTTGGGTGGCGATTGGGCTGAGGAGACTGAGAGCTAGCAGACTCAGGAGGAGGCGTTTCATAGATGTTTTGGACGCGCTACGTTGTCAATCGTAGATCACCGGGCTGCGGCGGCTGTCTCGATTGTCTTAGGCCTACGGCAAATCTCGGTGGGTAAAGGCCTTAGCCTCCGGGCCAGCGTAGCTCGCCACCACATGGCCATCCCCCACCACCTCGTAGCAGTAGGTCACTAGCCCCTCCAACCCCACCGGTCCCCGCGGCGGCATGGTCTGGGTGCTGATGCCCACCTCCGCGCCGAACCCATAGCGGAAGCCGTCGGCAAACCGGGTGGAGCAGTTGCGGAACACCCCAGCGGCATTTACCCGGCTCAAGAAGGTGCGGGCGGCGGTATTGTCCTGGGTGATAATCGCCTCCGTATGGCGAGAGCCGTAGCGGTTAATGTGGTCGATGGCTGCTTCCAGGCTGGGCACCACCCGCACCGCTAAGATCAGGTCGCTGTACTCCGTAGCCCAGTCCTCGTCGGTCGCCGCCGCCATGGGCACAATTGCCTGGGCCGCTCCGTCCCCCCGCAGCGCCACGCCCTGGGCCTGCAGGGCCTCTGCTACTGGGGGCAGCAGGGTTTGGGCCGCCGACTCATGCACCAGCAGGGTCTCAATGGCGTTACAGGCTGAGGGGTAGCCTACCTTGGCATCCACGGCGATCGCCACCGCCTGATCGGGGTCGGCAGCGGCGTCGAGGTACAGGTGGCAGATACCATCGGCGTGGCCCAGCACCGGAATGCTAGTGTTCTCCTGCACAAAGCGCACAAAGGCGTTGGAGCCCCGGGGAATGATTAAGTCAATGTCTTGGTCTAGGGTGAGCATGGCCCGGGTCTCTTCCCGGGTGGTCAACAGCTGCACCACCTCCGGCGATACGGCGGTCCCCGCTAATCCCTCCTTAATAGCGGCAACGATAGCCTGGCAAGAGCGCACTGCCTCCCGCCCCCCTTTAAGGATGACGCCGTTACCCGACTTAATTGCCAAGGTGCTGATCTGCATCACCGCGTCAGGGCGGGATTCAAAGATCACCCCTACCACCCCCAGCGGGCAGGTCACCCGCTTTAGCACCAGGCCCGCGTCCAGCTCCCGGTGAATCTGCACCTCCCCCACGGGGTCCGCCAGCTTGCCGACGCTGCGCACCCCGGCGATCGCCCCTTTGAGCTTCGCCTCGTCCAGCTTCAAGCGCCCGTACAGGGGCTTGGCCAGCCCATCCGCCAAAGCGGCTTCCCGATCGGCGGCGTTGGCCTCGGTAATGCGGTCGGCATGGCGCTCTAGGGCCTGGGCAATCGCCTCGATGGCTTTATTCCGTTGAGTGGTGTCGAGGGTCGCGAGGGTCTGGGCCGCGCGGCGGGTCGCCTTAGCGGTGGCTTGTAGGGAGGTGGGCTGAGCAACAGTCATGGCGATGGGGAGTAAGGAGCAGCGCTCACTGAAATAGAAAACCCGAGAGCACTAGGGGTATAAACAATAGCAAAATTATCGCGGCAACGATAGTCACTGGGTCGAGGCTGAGGGTGGGGGGCTGGGGGCGGTTAGGGTCAGTCATGGCAGGGCTCGGGGAATCGACGCTTGTGATACGATGAGGCTCGATAGCGGTGGGGCGTAGGGTCGGTGGGTGATGAAGAGCGACGCCATGGTAGGCAAGACAATAGATGATGCAGGCCATCTGCCGGAGTATCGCCTGCAGGCGGAGGACCAGCTGTGCTTCATCCACATTCCTAAAACGGCGGGCACAACCCTCACCTCTATATTAGAGTCCAAATTTGACCGAGATCAGATTTTTCCCGAGGCGTTTCTTCGCAATATAAAGGACTATACCCCTGAGCAGCTCGCCGCCTTTCGCCTGTTTCGGGGCCACTTCTCCCATGCGATTGGCGGGCGGCTACTGCGATCGCCCCAGATGGTGACCATGCTGCGGGACCCCGTAGAGCGGGCCATCTCCGCCTACGAGTTCATGAAAACCTGCATTATCGTCAACCCTCAGGCAGCCATCACTCAGCAGAAGGCCCGCAGCCTGCCGCTGAAGGACTACATCCGCGACCCTGCCATTTCTGGTGTCATCAATGGCCAGACCCGGCAGCTTGCCGGTAGGGTGTGGCAGGGAGATATTCGGGAGACAAACCCAGACTGGCTAGAAGCGGCCCAGGCCCACCTGGCTGAGTTTGCTTTTGTGGGGCTGACTGAGCAGTTTAACGAGTCGATGGATCTGCTCAACTACACCTTTGGCTGGTCGCCGCTGCAGCAGATTCAGCAGTTGATGGTGGGCCGCAAGCGGCTAAAGCGCGAGCAGCTCACGGACGAAGAGCTGGAGATTATCCTGGAGCACAATCAGCTCGATCTGGCCCTCTATAACTACGGCAAAACCCTGTTTGAGCAGCGCTATCAAGCCATGCTGGCGCGGCTAGAGCGCTATGCTAGCGCAGAGAATCTTCAGCAGCGGCTAGAGCAGCATTACCAAGCCTGCTTCGAGAGCCAGGTCACTCCTGTGCGTCGGGTCACCTTTACCTTTGAGCAGGGCTTTTCTGGCTCGGGCTGGCACGGCTGGGAAGGCGAGGGCCGCCATCTCCCCTTCCGGTGGACTGGGCCAGGAACCGTATCCACTCTGGACTTTCCGCCCCTAGACCCAGGCAGCTACCGGGTAGAAATTCGGGTGATCAACGCCATCACTCCAGAGGTGCTCAGCAGCCTGCAGCTCTGCGTCAACCAAACCCCCCTCCACCTAATCAGCCTCTACTGCGATGAGGACACAGCGGTGCTGCAGGGCGTCATCTCTCCCGAGGTGGTGAGGGATGCCCCCTTTACTCGTCTCACCTTTCGGGTTAGCCATACGCGATCGCTGCAGGCAGTCCAGCCCACCACACCGGACCGGCGGGCGGTGGGGGTTGCTGTTGATTTGGTGCAGATCTACCCCCAAGGGGAGCCGCCCGAGGTGGACACCACGGCGTTTTTAGTGAAAGAGGTGCCCCAGCCCTGGCAGGCCGTGGAAGCCTTTTTGCGCCGGCACCTGCGGCCCCAAGAAGTCCTGTTTGCCCCCAA
This sequence comes from Cyanobacteria bacterium P01_A01_bin.135, assembly GCA_039814955.1. GTDB lineage: Bacteria > Cyanobacteriota > Cyanobacteriia > CAKZMO01 > CAKZMO01 > JBCCAG01. The sequence goes on along the minus strand of JBCCAG010000403.1, from coordinate 851 downwards.
CCTATTTCGCGCCACTTTTGCCGATGTGATGCCCCGGGAAGATACGATTCCTCAGGGCCGGATCGCCAACTACGGCGACTCCCATATCGAGGCGCGCCGCTACCAGTGGGCTGTGCTCCACAAGGGGATGCAGCGGGAGACGGGGCCGCTGTTTTTGAACCTGCTGATCTCTCCGTTTAAGCCAGTGTTCGCGAACGCCGTGTTTATTGTCTTCTCCACCCGCCCCGACGTGCCCCGGGTGGGCTACCGCTCCCCCCACGTGCGCTACGCCTACAGCGGCTACCTGAAGCACCAGCTAGCCCAGCGGCAGGCAGCGACCATGGCCTGGCTGCGGCGCTATGGCAAGTACCTGGCCAAGGGCGTCCCCGGTGCGAAGGCGCTGCGCCGGGCGATCGCTCGGTGGCTGAAGGACGGGAATTGACCATGGGTCGATGATCAAAGGGGGCCGGTCTTCTGCTACAGGTTCTCTGCTACAGTAATAGGCGACTTCCTCCCCAATCTGGACCTTGCCCGGACGCTGCGGCATGATCATCTCCCACCAGCACAAATTCATCTTCGTCAAAACTAAGAAAACGGCGGGGACCAGCCTAGAGGTATTTCTCTCTCAACACTGTGGCCCTGTGGACGTCGTCACCCCCATCTATCCCCGCGTCGAACCCCACGAGGCCCGCAACTACCAAGGGGGGTTCAACCCCCTGCCCGAGCTGGCGATGCGGCTGCGCCACCGCCACCCCCTAAAGCCCACTCTCAGGGACTACCAGGCGGGCAAAGCCTTTTACAACCACCTGCCCGCGGCCACCATTCGCTGCCGGGTGCCGCGCCAGGTGTGGAATCAGTACTTCAAGTTTTGC
>JBCCAG010000673.1:0-2718 GCA_039814955.1 Cyanobacteria bacterium P01_A01_bin.135 | reverse complement strand
ACCCTAACTATCAACCTCAGCCATCTCAATCACCTTGCCCTCCCAGTCCTTCACCAAAAAGTTGAGGGGCTCCTCCCGGCGAATCTTGTGCTTCACCCCATGGGTCTGCACCCGCATCAGCAGCTGTTCCAGGCAGTCGCGGTCAAAGCAGACGTGGCGCTGCTGGGACTTGCGGCCTAGGTTCGCCCCCGACACCACATGGAGCTGAGTATTCTTTTTGAGCTGGTACCACAGACCGTCAGGGGTGTTATTGTAGGCCGAGCCGCCGTAGGCGCCCCCCGCGTAGAGCGGGTCCACCGAGGCCCCTAGGGACTGCTCATAGTTGTAGTAGTAGTGCAGTGGAACCTCTGCCGCTGGCAGCGCCAGCATATCTTCGTAAAACCGGCGAGCCACCTCTAGGTCAGACACCATCAGTGTGTAGACCTTGGGGGCGCTGGTCAAAAACATCCACATCGCCCCGGCATAGGCGACCAAGAGCATGACCATAATGCCCTGGGTCGAGAGCAGTCCGTCGATGGGGAACGCTGCAAGCATAATCAAAATTGGGTTTTTTGACAGTACAAATTATTCAAGTGGCCTAGCTTACATTGTAAGCCTTGTCTACCTGCGCCGTCTGGCATTTAGTCTGTACAAGCCTAGTCGCGCCTTTGGCACTGAGTCTCATAGCGGTAGCCAGGCCACTAATCCTATTTACGCTGTAGCCAGTCTAGGATCAGCGCATTTACCCGGTCCGGGCACTCATCATGGGGACAGTGACCGGCGTTAGGGATGCTTTGAAAGGTGACCTGCTCCGGCGACTGCTGGGCCAGCGCTTGATAAATCGAGGCCCCGGTAATGGGCGTCCAGGGGTCGGCCTCTCCCCACAGCACCAGCAGGGGCTGGGTCACTTGAGGCAGCAAGTCCACCGGGCGCGGCCCCGGCGGGGCGCTGAGGATGGCGGCAAACACGGCCTGAGCGCCGGGGTCGCAGGAAGGCTGGTAGAGGATATCGATTAGCTCATCGGTGACGGCGCTGTGGTCGCAGTACACCTGCTTGAGGGTGGATCGCAGCCGCCGCTTTTGGCGGATGCGGTTGAACAAAAAGGGACCCAAAACTGGGGCGCTGACCAGCTTGGTGAAAGTGCCCATCACCGCCCGCAGGGGCAGGGCTAGCTCTTCCGGGCGGTGGTTAAGGCCTCCGGCGCAGTTGAGCAGGACGCCCCCCGCCGCTAGCTCGGGGTGGTGGGCCAGCAGCATCAAGGTAAGCAGCCCGCCGATGGAGTTGCCCACAAACACAGCCGGCGATCGCACTTGCGCTTGGCAAAACGCCGCCAACATCTCCTCCCACAGCTCTAGGCTGTAGTCCACGTCATTGGGTTTGCTAGAGGCTCCGAACCCCAGCATATCTAGGGCAAAGACTTGGTAGCCCGCCGCTGCTAGGGTTGGGATATTGTTGCGCCAGTGGCCAATGGAGGCCCCAAACCCGTGAATCAGTACCAGGGGCTGGCCCTCACCGGCGACGGCGTAGCGGATACAGTGCCCTTGCCAAGTCCAGTCGTGGTAGGCAATAGGGAGCGCGGGCTGAGGGCGGGGCGGGGATTGAGTCATGGGATCGGGTGGCGAGGGAGACCCTGCTGAGTTGTAAAAGCGGGTTAATATATCTTAATTTTAAGTGATTTAGGCGATCGCGGTAGGGGACGGCGCGTAGAGCTGCATCACCTGCTCCACCCCCAGGCGGGACTCGGCTTTGAGGGTCAGGGGAGACTGGTGGCCGTGGTTAAGGTGCTCCGCCGCCGCGCAGCCGATCATGGCGGCGTTGTCGGTGCAATAGCGCATGGGGGGGAACAGGACCCGCAGATTGTGGGGGATAGCCGCCGCCTGGAGCTGCTGCCGCAGACCGCTGTTGGCGGCCACGCCCCCGCCGACCACAATGGTCGCTAAGTTATGGTCTCGGGCACAGGCGATCGTCCGCTTGGTCAGGGCTCGCACCACCGCCGCCTGAAAGCTAGCGGCCACATCCGCCACCGGCAGCGGCGCTTCTGCAGCTTGGAGCTGCTGGGTCAGCCGCAGCACCGCGGTTTTCAGGCCGCTAAAGCTGGAGTCATAGGGATGAAAGCCGCCTCCTGGCAGGGAAATATTGCCCTCGGGGAGCCGGAAGCGGGCCGCGTCCCCCTGTTGAGCCAGCTTGTCAATCACGGGCCCACCGGGATAGCCGAGGTCCAAGAGTCGCGCCACCTTGTCAAATGCCTCTCCGGCAGCGTCATCCCGGGTCTGCCCCAGGCTGGTGTAGTCGCCGCAGCCTTTGACGTGAATCAAGCTGGTGTGCCCGCCGGACACCAACAGGCAGAGGAACGGCGGCGCCAGATCCCGGTCCGTAAGGTAGGCGGCGCAGATATGCCCCTCCAGGTGGTGCACCCCCAGAAATGGTCTGTCGTGCACCATCGCCAGGGTTTTTGCCGCCGTTAGCCCTACCAGCAGCGCCCCCACCAGCCCCGGTGCGCAGGTAGCCGCGATGCCGTCAATCTCTTCCCAGGTTGCCCCAGCCTCTGCAAACGCCTGGGCGATCGCCTGATTGAGAATCTCAACATGCTGCCGCGATGCCACTTCCGGCACCACACCCCCATAGCGGGCGTGGGTTTCAACCTGGCTAGAAACTATGCTGGCGTGAATGTTACGATTCTCAACAATTGCAACGGCTGTTTCATCACAACTTGTTTCGATTGCTAAAACTTTTGTCATT
>JBCCAG010000516.1:0-3616 GCA_039814955.1 Cyanobacteria bacterium P01_A01_bin.135 | reverse complement strand
TGGCTTTTTGTCGAGCCCCGATGGGGCGTGGAGCGCCTACAAGGGCGAATCCGGCTTTCTCAGCCGTCTAGAGCTGACGGGCTACGCGGTAGGGGATGGCCAAGCGGAAGGCAAACTGAGCATTGGCGACCCGCGATCGCCTCAGCAGCCCACCAACACTATCGCTGAAAATGCTCAGGAACTGCAGCGCTATCTGACGGGGGTCAAGCGGCTGACCGGCGCAGAGGAGGTGGATTTGGTGGCCCACAGCATGGGAGGCCTGATCTCCCGCTACTACATCGACCGACTGATGGAAGAGCGAGACGTCGCTCAGCTATTAATGGTAGCCTCACCCCACGGCGGCTCCAACTGCGCCAACCTGCCGGCCTCTCTAGGCTTTTTTCTGCCGGCTTCCCTAGAGCTGCGGCCGGCCTATATGCAGCAAATCTTTAACCGCCAAATCACCCGCCGCCGCGGCGTCCCGTTTCATCTATTTGCCGGCAACCCAATCCTGCAGAGTTTCAAGGCCCCCTGTACTGGTGTCCCTAGCGACATGGTGGTGGAGCGCAACAGCGTCGCCACCCTCGATTCGCCGCAGCTAGAGCTACCCTACATGCACACCGCGATGAACCGCTCTGAACAGGTGTTTCAGGAGTTTGTTGCCCCCTTGCTCAAGCAGGGGACTGGTGACTTTTCCCTGGCGGCTGACCCGCCACTGGAACCAGCGGCCACCGGGTCCCTGCAGTTCACCAAGCTGTTTACGGGCCATGTCAGGCCCGGTCAGCCGGAGGAACTGACCATCCAGCTCAACGATTTGACGGTTGCCAGCTTCTCCATGTTTGACCCAACGCGATCGCTAGCGGTAGAGGTCCGGGGGGCGGCGGGCAAGGTGATTCCGCTTAATTTTGATGATCATGGCCTGGTTCAGGTAGATGAGCCGTCTAGCTTGATCTACTTAGGCTACGGGTTTGAGAACCCAAAACCTGGCCCTTGGAAAGTAACCGTTCTGCCCACCGCCGAAACGCTGCCAGAGGGAGCTGACTTTGCGATCGCCGCCAAGGTGGTAGGGAGCGCCACGCTGCAGGCCAACGTTACGCCCTTAGCGCCTGACTTTGACGAGCCAGTAACGCTCACGGCCCGCCTTAACCTCGCCGAGGTGCCGGTATCAGATGCAAAAATTCTAGCGACGATTCGCCATCCCGACGGCCATCGCGAGACAGTGACGCTGGTGGGTGGCGCTGACAAAACCTTTACCTGGACTCCCCATCGTCCCGGTCTCTACGGCGTTGACATCACGGCTGAAAGCTACACTCTCGACGGTATACCCATTGCTAGAACGGCGTTCCTAGCGTTTGAAATGCAGCCTGCTTCCCGTAAGGGGGGCGTCAATTTACTGCTGCTCTCAGCGCTAGGAAGTGGGGCGGCATGTTGGGTGGGGTGGCGTCTGCGCCTGCTGCATCGCTTTTGGAGACGCCCCCAATAGCTGCAGCGAGCAGTATCTGCGAGACCACTAGCACCGATTTTCCATCCAACGCTGCGGCCACCTTCGCCGCCTCTCTTTTACTCCCGACATTCATCATGCTAAACCTCAAACCTGGCTTGCTTAATACCCCCCGCTGGGCGATCGCCCTCGGTATCGCTCCCGTCCTTATTTCTGGAACCGGGGCAGCCTACTACTACCAGCAAATCCAGAGCGCCCCGGCGCCTGTGGCCCCGGCCCCAGTCCTACCTCAAACCGTCAATGCCCTAGGGCGACTAGAGCCCGCCGGAGAAGCCATTCGCATCTCCCAACCCTCTAGCCCCGGTGGGGCTTACCGGGTCGAGTCCTTGCAGGTGAAGCTGGGGGATCGCGTCCAGACAGGTCAGATAATCGCCGTGCTGGACCACCACAACCGCCGCCAGCAGGATGTGGAAGCGGCCCGCCAGCGGGTGGCCTCGGCCCAGGCCCGCCTTAACCAAGTGCTGGCCGGAGCCCCCGCTGGCGATATCGCGGCGCAGCAGGCCGCCATTAGTCGCTTGGAGGCCCAGCTCCAGGGCGACGTGGCGACGCAGCAGGCCTCTATTGCCCGCCTAGAGGCAGAGGTGCGCAACGCCGAAGCCGAATACCAGCGCCACGATGGCCTATTCCAAGAGGGGGCGATCTCCACCTCTGATCGGGATAGCAAATCTCTGGTGGTTGAAACGGCCCGGGAGCGAGTCACCAAGGCCCGCGCAGCGCTGCAGCGCACCCAACAGACCCTGCAGCGCCAGATTCAAGAGGCCCGCGCCACCCTCGACCGCGTTGCCGAGGTGCGCCCCACCGATGTGGCGGCGGCCCAGGCGGAAGTCGATGCCGCTCAAACGGCGGTTGCCCAGGCCGAGGCTGAGCTAGAGACCGCCTACGTGCAATCGCCCCGGGATGCCCGGGTGCTGCGGGTGTTTACCCAGGAAGGGGAATCCGTGGGAGTGGACGGGATTGTGGAGCTGGGGGAGACGGACCAGATGTATGCCGTCGCAGAGGTTTACGAAGGGGACATTGGCCGGGTGCAGGTGGGCCAACTGGCTACCATTACAGCGGACCCGCTGCTAGACCCCTTGCAGGGTACCGTCGAGCAAATTGGCTGGGTAGTAGCCGATCAGGGTGTCCTCGATACGGACCCAGTCGCTTCTACTGATGCTCGCGTGGTGGAAGTCAAAGTGCGTTTAGACTCCGAGGCTAGCCAAACCGTAGCTCAGTTCAGCAACCTACAAGTAGACGTGGAGATTTCGCTATGAGCCGGATTCCCCTTGCTTGGCTACAGCTGACCGGGCAAAAGGGCCGCCTGATGGTGGCGATCGCCGGCATTGCCTTTGCTGACCTGCTGATGTTGATGCAGGTTGGCTTTGAAAGTGCGCTCTACGACAGCAACACTCGCCTGCATGAATCCCTCGACACCGACCTGGTACTAGTCAGTCCGCAGGCGCGCAACCTGGGCGATATGTCCACCATCCCGCAGCGGCGACTCCACCAGGCCCGTAGTTTGCCTAAAGTTGCCTCAGTTGCCCCTTTCTACACCAAGGCCATCAATTGGCAAAACCCCCAAACCCGCAAAAAGGCCGCGATTTTCCTGTTTGGCTTCGACCTAGAGCACCCGGCCTTTGCCCTACCCGAGGTGAATCAAAACCTAGCGGCCCTCAAGCAGCCCGACCGGCTGCTATTTGACCAAGCCACCCGAGGTACCTACGGTGAGGTGATTGCTCAAGTTGAGGCGGGAGAATCGGTGACCACCGAAATCGCTAGCCGGACGGTTCACATTGAGGGGTTGTATAGCGTCGGTGGCTCCTTCGCCGGGGACGGCAGCCTGATGGCGAGCGAGCGTACCTTTCGGCGGCTGGTGCCCTTCAGCCGCGGGACGGTAAGCATGGGCCTCATCAAGCTGGTGCCTGGAGCGGACGCCGAAGCGACAGCAGCAGCGCTTAAAACCTATTTGCCGGATGATGTGCGGGTGCTGACCAAAGCTGAACTGGTTGCCTTTGAAGCCAGCTACTGGCGGACCAACACCCCCATCGGCTTCATCTTCATGGTGGGCACCGCTATGGGCTTTGTGGTGGGTATCATCATCGTTTATCAGATTCTTTATAGCGACATTGCCGACCACATGGCGGAGTACGCCACGCT
>JBCCAG010000812.1:0-2135 GCA_039814955.1 Cyanobacteria bacterium P01_A01_bin.135 | reverse complement strand
CCAACCCCAACTCAGCTTCGACTGTGAAACCGGCAACTACCACACCTTTTGCCCCATTAGCTGCGTCGCCTGGCTATACCAGAAAATCGAAGACAGCTTCTTCCTAGTCATCGGCACCAAAACCTGCGGCTACTTCCTGCAAAACGCCATGGGCGTCATGATCTTCGCTGAGCCCCGCTACGCCATGGCCGAGCTAGAAGAAGGGGACATCTCCGCCAAGCTCAACGACTATGAAGAGCTAAAGCGGCTGTGCACCGACATCAAGCGCGATCGCAACCCCTCAGTAATCGTGTTCATCGGTACCTGCACCACCGAGATCATCAAGATGGACCTGGAAGGTCTGGCGCCTAAGCTAGAGGCCGAAATCGGCATTCCTATCGTGGTGGCGCGGGCCAACGGTCTGGACTACGCCTTCACCCAGGGGGAAGACACGGTATTGGCCGCCATGGCTCAGCGCTGCCCCAGCAAAGTGAACTCCGCTGAAGAGAAAGAAGAGCGCAACGCGGTGCAGAAGCTGCTTAGCTTTGGCCGTAAAGAGGAGGCCAAGCAGGAAGAATCCGAATATGTGGACCACCCGCCCCTAGTACTGTTCGGCTCCCTGCCGGACCCCGTAGTCACCCAGCTCACTTTGGAGCTGAAGCGCCAGGGGATTAAAGTCTCTGGCTGGCTCCCGGCTAAGCGCTACACCGAGCTGCCGGTACTAGAAGAGGGCTACTACGTCGCTGGAGTGAACCCCTTCCTCTCCCGCACCGCTACCACGCTGATGCGCCGCCGCAAGTGCAAGCTGATCGGTGCGCCGTTCCCCATCGGCCCCGACGGTACCCGCGCCTGGGTGGAGAAAATCTGCTCGGTGTTTGGGATTGAGCCCCAAGGACTAGAGGAGCGCGAAGCGCAGATCTGGGACTCCATTGAAGACTACGTCTCCCTGATTCGCGGCAAGTCCGTCTTCTTCATGGGGGATAACCTGCTAGAGATTTCTCTGGCTCGCTTTTTAATCCGCTGCGGCATGACGGTGCCCGAAATCGGCATCCCCTACATGGACAAGCGCTATCAGGCGGCGGAGCTGAAGCTGCTGGAGCAGACCTGTCAGGAGATGGGGGTGGCGCTGCCGCGCATCATTGAGAAGCCAGATAACTACAACCAGCTACAGCGCATCCACGAGGTGCGCCCTGATCTGGTGATTACCGGCATGGCCCACGCCAACCCGCTGGAAGCGCGGGGCATTAGTACGAAGTGGTCGGTGGAGTTCACCTTTGCCCAAATCCACGGCTTTACCAATGCTCGCGATGTGCTGGAGCTGGTGACCCGACCTATCCGCCGCAACAACAGCCTCAAGGACCTAGGCTGGGAAACTTTAGTCAAGGAAGCGACGGTGTAGAACCCCCTGCACAAGCCTAGAAAACGCTGTATAGTCTCATGAGGTAGCCCGAGCGAATGTCGGCTACCTCATGCTGTATCGACAGTCTACGTATGGTTGCCTCAGGAACTCACGGCGGCACACAGCCAGCCCAAACCAAGTCGCGCTACCGGCCTGAGATCGATGGCCTCAGGGCAGTGGCGGTGGTGGCCGTCATCATCAACCACATCAATAAGCCGGTGCTTCCCAGCGGCTATCTCGGCGTTGATATTTTCTTTGTCATCTCTGGGTTTGTGATCACAGCATCCCTTGCCGGTCGCCGCAGCGAAAACTTTGCTGACTTTATCACGGGATTCTACACGCGGCGCATCAAGCGTCTGATTCCAGCGCTGATATTTTTCGTCGTGATTGTTGGCTTGCTGATCTGTCTCTTCAATCCGGATCCTGAGCCATCCCTAACGACGGGGATCGCGGCCCTGTTTGGCCTTTCTAATATCTATCTCTACAGCCAAGCGGTGGACTACTTCGCCACCACCACTGAGCTGAACGTATTTACCCACACCTGGTCTTTAGGGATAGAAGAGCAGTTCTACTTTTTGTTTCCCCTGATCATTTGGCTGACCGGCTTTAGCCAGGCCCGCAAGCACAGCGCCAGATATCTGTTTGTTGCCATCGGGGCGCTGTCGACGGCGTCGCTGATTTTATTCATTCACCTCTATCAGCAAAATCAGCCAGCGGCTTACTTTTTGATGCCGTCTCGGTTTTGGGAAGTGGGGGT
>JBCCAG010000462.1:0-3895 GCA_039814955.1 Cyanobacteria bacterium P01_A01_bin.135 | reverse complement strand
GCAGGCCCTACTATCCCTTGATTAACGGCGATCGCGTAGACACCAAGACCACCGTGAACTCCGTGAACCCCTGCCACCCCGACCAGGTGGTGGGCAAGGTGGGGCTGATTGACGTGGGCCAGGCCGATGAGGCGATCGCCGCGGCCAAAGAAGCTTTTGAGGGCTGGCGGCGCACCCCGGCGACCGAGCGGGCCGACATTCTGCGCCGCGCCGCTGAGGGACTGGAGCGGCGGCGGGCGGAGCTGGCGGCTTGGATGGTAGTGGAGGTGGGTAAGCCCCTGCACCAGGGAGACGCCGAGGTCTCCGAGGCCATCGACTTTTGCCGCTACTACGCCGCCGAGATGGAGCGGCTAGAAGAAGGCTACAACTACGACGTGGCCGGGGAAACGGACCGCTACCGCTACGAGCCCCGGGGCCTGGTGGTGGTAATCTCCCCCTGGAACTTTCCCTTGGCTATCCCCACCGGAATGACGGTGGCGGCCCTGGTGGCGGGCAACTGCGTGCTGCTGAAACCCGCGGAGACCACCACCGTGATTGCCGCTAAGCTCACCGAGATTCTGGTGGAGGCGGGCATTCCCTCCGGCGTATTCCAGTACGTCCCCGGCAAAGGCTCGACCGCCGGAGCGCATCTGGTCAACTCCCCGGATATACATATGATTGTGTTCACCGGCTCTCGGGAAGTGGGCTGCCAAATCTACGCCAACGCCGCTGTCCTGCAGCCGGGCCAAAAGCACCTGAAGCGGGTAGTGGCGGAGATGGGGGGCAAGAACGCCATCATCGTGGATGAGAGCGCGGATTTGGACCAGGCGGTGCAGGGCGTGGTGTACTCCGCCTTTGGCTACAGCGGCCAGAAGTGCTCCGCCTGTAGCCGGGTGATTGTTCTGGACCCCATTTACGATATTTTTGTGGAGCGCCTCGTCGATGCGGCCCGCTCCCTCAACGTGGGAGACGCCGCCGACCCCGGCACCTCGGTGGGTCCGGTAATCGACGCGGCGGCCCAGGCCCGTATTAAGGAATACATTGCCACTGGCAAGCAGGAGGCCACCGTAGCCCTGGAGTCTGCCACCCCAGAGGAAGGCTACTACGTGGGTCCCGTGATCTTCACCGATGTGGCCCCCGACGCCACCATCGCCCAAGAAGAAATCTTTGGCCCGGTGCTCTCGGTGATTCGCGCCCAGAACTTTGATGAGGCGATCGCCATTGCCAACGGCACCGACTACGCCCTCACCGGCGGGCTCTACTCCCGCACCCCTTCCCACATCGACCGGGCCGGGCGGGAGTTCGAGGTGGGTAACCTGTATATCAACCGCTCCATTACCGGGGCGATCGTGGCGCGGCAGCCGTTTGGTGGCTTCAAGCTCTCGGGGGTTGGCTCCAAGGCGGGTGGCCCGGACTACCTGCTGCAGTTCCTAGAGCCGCGCACCATCACCGAAAACGTTCAGCGGCAGGGCTTTGCCCCCATTGAGGGAATGGACTAGCCCGGACTTGGGCTGCCTTGCGGTAGGGTGAGCCTAGGCCGCCTGGGTCTACTGAAAATTCGCCAGCTCGCTATTGCCAAAGCTAATACAGTATCCACCATCTAAGGTGAGCTGGGTCTCGTAGATCGTGCTCCAATCCGGCAAGATGGCATTGGTGACCACCGAGGCTTTGAGCGCCAAGTCACTAATCGTCGCATTGCTGAGGTCAGCGCGAGTAAAGTCGACGCTGTGCAGGGTGGCGCCATCGAAGTCGCTGTAAGACAGGGTGGCACACCGAAAGCTGGTTTTCTCTACAAGCGCTTGTCTAAACGAGGCTCCTTCCAAACGGGCATACCTGAAGTTGGTTTGAGTTAGATTGGCTTTGTCTAGGGTGGCATCTACCAAGCAAGCATTGACAAAGCTGGCACCAGTCAAGTCGGCCCCCGTAAAATTAGCGCCGCTGAGGTCCTGCCCAGAAAAATCGTGGCCGCTTAGAGTCTGATAGCTGAAGTCCAGCGGCGAGTTGTAGGAGACTCGAAAGCGGTCCATGTAGTCGCGATCACTCATTGGCGGTATCTTGGATCACATTCTATAGAATACTGTGGATTTCAATGTCAGGTGTCAAGCCAAGGTAAATTCCTTACAAAGGGTATGTAGCCTCTATGTAATCTATGCCTGTTGGGGAACTTTTTCAGCGTGCCGCGGCGTCTTTTCTCGAACGCCTCAACCATCAGCTCGCGACGCTATTTCTTGAGGGCAGCTGAGCCAGTGCGCTAGGGTTCTTCTGAGCTATGGCGACTCTAGACTACGCAGTACATCCGCGATCGCCTCAAAATCAGGCCGCTGCCCTAATCTCTCGGCCAAACAGCGCTGCTGAAGCTGCCGCAGTTTCCCGCTGGTCGTATCCGACGCAGCGGCTGGACAGTGATGCAAGAGATCCGCTAGCAGATAGCCAAAGGCCCGCACCTCAATGCGCTCGAGCTTCTTTGCCGCTTGCCCCGTTCCACAGTAAGCCGCCGCCCCAAAGTCTCCCAGCAGGCTGTGTCCACTCCCATTGACCAGAACATTGTGGGGGTAGAAGTCGCCGTGGAGAATGCCCGTTCGATGCAAATGATGCGCTGCCGATGCCATCCCCCTAGCAATTCCCATAACCTGAGCCAGGCTGAACTGCGTGCCCTCCGGGTAGGTATCGCGGGTGCAGGACGCTAGGCTGGGAGGGTTGCCTAGGTTCACATAGTCAGGGGAAATTAGCGGCAGAACCAGACCTGGCTTGCCTTCCGGGTGGCCTGTAACCTGGGCGATCGCCGTCACAAGATTAGGGTGCTGTCCCGCCGCAATGCAGGCCTGCATTTCGCTCTCCGGTAGGCCGTCGCTAGTCACCTGCCCCTTAAACAGCTTCACCGCCACCGGTTTCGGCCCGTCGCTCCGCTGCCACACCGCCTGAAAAATCCTCCCTGAAGCCCCTTCACCCAGCAGCTCACCCATCTGCAAGTTTGGCCAAGGGACTTGAGGTAGCGATCGCCCCAAGTTGTGCTGGGGGCTAGGGCAGCAGGGGTTACCGGCAAAGGCCAGCCAGGCTAGGCGCGGCAGGTGGAATAGCCAGTCGGGCAATTCGGTGAGCCGATTTGCCGAAATGCGAATCAGCTCTAGATTTTGACAAGCCGATAAATCTGGTAGCGTGGTGAGCCGGTTACCGGCAAGCATGAGTTTTTGCAGGTGCTGACATTGCCCTAAGCTATCCGGCAGGTACTCAATGCGGTTGTCCGTGAGGATGAGCCAGCGCAGGTGGGGAGGAAAGGCGCGATCGCTCACAGTCTTAATTTGGTTGGCCTTGAAACCCACTATGGAAAGCTGGGGGCAGTGAGACAGCACCTCTGGCAGATGCTCAAACCGATTCTGGGATAAAAAGACAATTTTCAGCTTGTGCAGGCGGCCAAAGTCATCTGGTAGGGCCGTGAGCTGGTTGCCGCTTAGATTCAGTACCTCTAAGGTATCCGCTAAGTCGTAGATCTCCGGGGGAAACTCGGTCAAGCCGCAGGCTAAATCTAACCGCCGAGCACCAGTGAGCTGTCCGGACTGCAGGGCCGCTAGGGTCGTCATGGAATCAAGTCAGGAAGAATCACCGCCACCCTAACAGAACTAAAGGGCGATCGCTCCTACGGCATATGGGCGTCGTGGCCCAGCATCCCCGATGTAGGCGGTGGCTGTACAGGCGTTATAATCAGCAGCTCCTCCATATTTTGGGCAATGGTGTCGCAAATCGTGCTCAGCGGCAGGTCATTGGGGTCATGGCCGAAGGGGTTCTCAATCTCCACGCCAATTTCTTCAATACCAAACACCGTAAAGCTGACAATGCCGGTCACCAGTCCGGTCCAAATACCCCAGGTATCGACCACCAAGAACGGCAGCACGCAGCAGTACAGCAACAGCAACTGCCG
>JBCCAG010000370.1:0-4576 GCA_039814955.1 Cyanobacteria bacterium P01_A01_bin.135 | reverse complement strand
CTACTACAAGGAGATTGGCTACGACGAGGCGCTGGCCGAGCGCAAGAAGCGACAAGGGGCTTGGAGCATTATTCGCTACTGGAAACCCTTTGAAGCCTACGCCGTAGAGCGACTGCTCACCGAGCATACCAACTGCGTGATTGATTTTGGGGCGGGTCACTCGGTGTATGAGGAGCTGGCGCTACTTCAAAGGGTCCAGCGAGCTTTAGCGGCTTATCTCTATGTGGTGCTGCTGTTGCCCTCCCCAGACCCAGATGAGTCGCTTCGCATTTTACATGAGCGCAATCGGATGCTGCCTAAGGATATCCGTAAGACGAACGAGCACTTTGTCAGGCATCCCTCCAATGGCATTCTGGCAAAGTTCACGGTCTACACCAAGAGCAAGACACCGGAGGAAACCTGCGCAGAGATTTTACGGCTGGTCGCGTAGTACGCTTACGCGATCGCGGCCAGGGCAATGAAAACGCTAGCTTTGGGCCTTTTGGGCGTCTCCTAAGTGGTTCATAATCTCCCGCACCACGCCGCTCTTACCCCGGCAGTTGAGCTGCAGCACGTCCCCAGCCAGGGCATCCGCCGCCTTGAGGCTGTAGACAATCTCGCTAAGCCGGTGGCCCATGTACCCCGTAATAATTACCACCAGGTCGCAGCGGCCGATCTTCGCTTTCACCCGGCTGCGGTTGGTATTGGATTCCGTCATCCGAGGTATCTCGACGCAGTGCTTAAGCCCATAGCGCCCCTTAAGCTCTTGAATGACGCCCCGTCGGGTAGCGGAATGCCCGCCGACTAGGGCGATGCGCAGCCCAGAGAGGACATCGGAACCAGACTCGGCCTTCCCCTGGGGTGGGCGTGCCGGAGCAGGCACGCGCTCGCTGCTATCTACCGCTTCAAGGGTTGCTTTCTCAGCCTGCTGGATGGATTCTTCCAGCAGCCACAGCTTCAGCTGTAGATCATCGCGCTCTTGCTGCAGCTCATCGATAGTCTGGTTGAGCTGTAGAATTTCGGCATCGGTATACTGCACCAGATCCTGCAGCTCCCCCCTCAGCCGATCTCGCTCAGTGTAGGCAGCCGCGATCGCCGCTTCCAACGAATGCAGCCGCCGCCGAGATGTGCCGCCAAACCGACCGACGGTCTTGGTAATCACATGGGACAACGGATGGGTTAAGGCCCTACTCCACCGGAATCGAAGTCGCTTCATGCCCACTGCTCCTTGTGATCATTAGGGAGATAATTTTAGAAATATACTGTGCGGCTGACGTTGAGCTGTGACGTCAATGGCGTCTGGAACGTTCCAGACCCACAGAGGAAAAAAACAGCGCCATCACCCATCGTTCCTCTGCTCTGTTGCTCCACCAGCGCCCTACTACCATAGGGCTCCAGTCTGAGATTAGGCTTAGACTGTGCATCACACCATGATAACGTCTCAAAACGATGTGGCAAAATTCTGTTTTATTGCACTGGCCTAGTGGATTAGGACATGACGGTTGGCTCAAAGCCTTGCCGCACCGTAGCCACTGGGCGCGCAAATGTCCTAATGCATCAGGACATTTGCTACAGATGGACTCGCGTTTTCCCGGTTTGGCTCCAGACTAGCCAAAGATCCCCAGCACCCCGGTCCAGCTCACTTGTCACGGTATATGGGCAAAAGGACCTGAAAGGTGGTGCCTTTGCCCATCTCGCTGCTCGCTCGAATCGTGCCGCCACACTTTTGCAGAAGCTGTTGGACGACCGATAGGCCCAGGCCAGCGCCAACCTCCACCCCCGTCTTGGAGCGGACACGGTAGAAGCGCTCAAAAATTCTAGGCAAATCCTTTGCCGCAATGCCAACGCCGGTATCTTCAAAATCGAGCTGCACGTAGTCGGGCTTGACGGCGGCCCTTACCCAAACTTTGCCCCCTGCCTCGGTGAACTTGATACCGTTGTCTAAGAGGCATATGACGATTTGCTTCAGCCACGGCCCAAGACAGGCGACCGCCGGCAGATTGGCAGGGATCGTGTAGGCCAGCATGACGTCCTGCTCCTTGGCCAAGGGCTGATAAGTACTCACCACCCCCGGCACCACATCAATGAGTGCCACGGGCTCCATCTGCGTGTGCTCTTCGAGCGCATCCAGGTGGATCAGCTCAAGCACGCTGTTGATCAAGGTATTTTGGCGATCGCACTCTCGGCTAATCACCTCTATATATCGCTTTCGCTGGGACGGCTTCAGGTTTTGGCTCCCCAGAATCGATAGGGCCATCTTCATGCTGGCTAGGGGAGCGCGCAGCTCTTGCCCAACCCGCTTGGCAAATTCATCTTTTCGGACCACAGCCCCGGCCAGGATTTTGTTGGTTCGCTGCAGGCCCACCGCCAGAGTTGCCTTAGGCTTCAGATCAGCATTGGTTTGGCGGAGCTGCTCTTGCCGCTGGATCTGCTGGGTCCAGAGGCTGGTCCACAGGCTGACATCGGGCTGCCATTGCCCCATCTGCTCCGAGAGCGAGAACCAATGCTCCAGCACCGGGGTTAGCTCGTGGGCGGTAGTCGAGCGGAGCTGTAGCGCCTCGACGTAGCGGCTAAGGGCGTTGAGGCCCGTCTGTAGATGGCTAGCTTCAAAGGTCTGAACACTAGGAAAGCTATCCTTCCCCTCCTGAGTCCCTGAGGGCGGCATCACCTCCGCTGAAGAGTCCATTGCCGCCGTCCGTACAATCTGGGCGGGGGTCTTGGGCTGACGATGAATTAGCAGCAGGGCCTGGAAAGTTGGCGAGAGCACCATCACAAAAAAATCGCGTCGCAGAGGATTATCCTTGGGTAGCCAAATCTCTGTCATGGCTGAGGCCTGGGGCTCGACGGCGTATAGCCCGTGATCAGCGTCGTCATCTGCCACTCGGGCGGCTGCTTCCGTGGCTTCTGAGTAGGTGGGGCGCCGCGTTTGCGGCTTGAGGAGGTAGGTCGTACTGGCGCTCCGCTGGCTTTGGCGATAGTGCTCAAGCGCCTCATACCAAATGGCCTCGCGGGGGAGCTTAGCAATCACCGTTGCTGAAATGCCCTGCTCCCGCAATAGGTCAAATACGGCTTGAATGACTGACTTAAATGTGGAGGGGCTGAGAACCAACTCACGGGGGCGGCAGTCTGCGTTGTGCAGCAGGTTATAGAGCGATGTCATGGCGTTCAGCCTTGGCGCACTTGTCAGCATTGCGGGCATGGGCATCATGATAGGGACTGAATCTTGGATACCCGAGATGGTGCCCTGATAAAACAAGGGCTGCAAAAGTCCAGTGGGATTACTGACGGCTGCGCCCCGAGGGGCCACTTCCAGTACCGCCAGTTACCTCAGCTACCCTGGCGCTTTTGTAGCGCCTGCCGGGCCTGCTCCCGATCGTCAAAATGCACCTTCTCTGTCCCCAGGATCTGGTAGTCTTCATGGCCCTTGCCCGCCAGCAGCACCGTATCTCCGGGCTCAGCCGCTTGAATCGTTCTATGAATAGCCTCGGCGCGATCGCCAATCACCGTTGGCTCCCCGCCCATTCCAGTACCCATCCCAGCAACAATGTCCATCAAAATCTGCTGGGGGTCCTCGGTGCGGGGGTTGTCTGAGGTGACCACAGGCCAATCGGCTAGCCTCGCGGCGATCGCCCCCATCTGCGGCCGCTTGGTGCGATCGCGATCGCCCCCACAGCCAAACACGCAGATCAGCCGCCCGGCGGCAAAAGGGCGAGAGGCCCGCAGCAGGTTCTCCAAGCTATCGGGGGTATGGGCATAGTCCACGATCACGGTAATGTCCTGGTCGGGGGATACCTGCACCCGCTCCATCCGCCCCGGCACTCCGCCGAAGCCGGGCAGCGCCGCCACGATTTGCTCTAGGGGGACTTCGCACTGCAGACCGACGGCGATCGCCGCCAGCAAATTCGCTAAATTAAACTGCCCCACCAGGGGCGAGCTGAACGTATGGCTACCCGCCGGGGTATGCAGCATTCCCTTCACGCCCTGGGGGCCGTAGCTGAGCTGATCGGTGTAGAAATCAGCCTCCTGGGAGAGGGTGCTGTAGGTCCATACCGGGGCGCTGGTTTGACGGATGAGCCGCTGACCGTAGGGGTCATCCGCGTTGATGATCGCCCGGCTGCGTAGGTAGGTGGGCGTAAACAGCGTGGCCTTGGCCATGAAGTAATCCTCCATATCCCGGTGGTAGTCCAGATGGTCCTGGGTGAGGTTGGTGAATACGGCGGTGTCGAACTGGCAGGCGGCAACTCGCCTCTGCGCCAGGGCATGGGAGCTGACCTCCATCACCGCATGGGAGGCCCCCGCCGCTGCCGCTGCGGCGAGCTGGGCCTGCAGCTCCACAGAAAAAGGGGTGGTATGCAATGCCGTTTCTTGGTGTCCCGGCCAGCGGGTGTAGAGGGTTCCCAGCAAGGCGGGGGTGTAGCTCTCTGCTAACAGGGCCTCGATCAGGTGGGTGGTGGTTGTTTTGCCGTTGGTGCCGGTCACCCCGACGAGCTTCATCTGGTGGGAGGGGTTGCCATAGAAGGTGGCGGCAGCGCGGGCGCAGACCTCCAGCACATCGGCGTAGACCAGAACGCAGGCGTCATCCTTGGGCGGCGCGGCT
>JBCCAG010000429.1:0-4124 GCA_039814955.1 Cyanobacteria bacterium P01_A01_bin.135 | reverse complement strand
TGCAGGCTGGACTTTTTAGGGGTAGCTTTGGGTCGCTGCGGCAGGGCACCGGATAAGGGCAGCGGCTTTGACCGTGGCGGGGCGATCGCCTCTGTCGACATGCGAGGCAGGCCTACGGGCTTGGGTGGCTGCTCTCTGCGGGCCGGATGGGGCACTACTGCCGCCGGATGGGCCGTGCGGCGGGGCGGTGAGGCAGACGAACGGCTAGGGCTAGGCGAGTGCTGGCTGAGGCGGCGAATGTAATCTTTTGCTTCTGATAGCTCTCGCTGCAGAGAGGCCATTTTCTCAGTGGAGGCGCGGAGCTGGGCAAGCTGCTGGCGCTGCTCTTCGATAGTGTTCTGCAGATCCACTAGCCGGGTCTGGAGGGCATGCTCGCGCATTTGCGACTCAGCCAGTAGCCGCTCTAGCTCGCTCACTTGGCTGGGAGACGGTTCTGGGGCCGAGGCGTCCTCGGCTGCGGGGTCAGCAGGGTCATCGAGCGCGACTGCCGCCACCTCAATATCGACGTCTACAGTGTCTACTTCCGTCTCTGATGGCGTTACGGCGGCGGCTACCTCTGCATGAACCGGCGCTTGAACTGCCTGGGCTACTCGTCCAGGCTCGCCGGAACTGGCGTCGGCGAGAGTATCCTCGGCGATCGCCACAGTATCTACTTCGGCCACAGTATCTACCTCGCCCACATTAACTGGCATCGGCGGCGCTGTGGCCTGGGGCGCGCTATCTGGTTGAGCGGCGGCCTGCGGCTCTGGGGACGCCTCTGGGAATGCCTCTGGGGAGGGTGGCGGTGCGGTGGGCTGTGGCTCTGGCTCCGGTTGGTCTACGGTGTCTGCGGCTGAGGAAGAATGGCTATTGTCGGCGCCACGATTGAGGCTGCTGCTATCAAGGCTGGCGCTGTCATGATTGTCGCTGTCAGAGCGATCGCTGCTGTTGGCGTCACTCGCGTGGGCGTGACTCGGGGCGTTACTGCTGCTGGCGTTACTGCCACTGGCGCTACCGTTCTCGATACTCTCCTCGGCAGCTTTATCGGGGTCATCCTCTGCCGCCGCTGACCTCAACCCAACCGGGTCGGCTGCTAGGGTGTCTACCACCTCAGCAATCGCAGGAGTAGGTGAGGACAGTTGGTCTTGAGCCGCCGTCTCGTTTGCCATAGCGTTTTCCTCAGGATGGGCTGTAGGTTGACATGAACCAAGTAATTGCTGTCCGCCGCATGAAGCGAAATCTAGTAAAGCGGAATCAGTGAAGTGAAAACGGCGAAGCGAGATTTGGGGTGGTTCAGCTGCCTGTCCTTCCCATTCTAAGCTGCAGGGGCCCCTTATTTGGGACTACACTGGTAAAGACTGCCCAAGATTGGCTCCCTTTGCTTCTGACAACGGCAGCAGCACCGCAATCCCACATACTATGGCAAACGAAACCATTACCCTCCTCTCTAGCCGAGAAATCGAGCAAATGCGCAAAGCGGGCCAGACAGCGGCCGAGCTTTTGGCCTACCTCGAACCTCTAGTGAGGCCAGGCGTAACGACGCTGGAGATCAACGATGCTGCCGAAGCGTGGACCCAAAAGAGGGGGGCGACTAGCGCTCCTCTGGGCTACCATGGATTCCCCAAGTCTCTCTGCACCAGCGTCAATGAGGTGGTCTGCCACGGAATCCCTAACGCGAAGCAGGTGCTCAGAGATGGGGATATCATCAACATCGATGTCACGCCCATTGTCGACGGGTTCCACGGCGATACCTCGCGCATGTTCTTTGTTGGAACGCCCTCTCCTGAAGCCAAGCGGCTCGTGGAGGTGACCGAAGAATGCCTGATGCGCGGTATCGCCCAGGTTAAACCCGGCGCTCGCATCGGGGATATTGGGGCCGCCATCCAAAGCTACGCGGAGGCGGAAGGCTTTTCGGTGGTGCGGGACTTTGTCGGCCATGGGGTCGGTCGAATTTTTCACACTGCGCCCCAGGTCCCTCACTACGGCAAAGCAGGCAAAGGGAAGAAGCTGCGGCGCGGCATGGTGTTTACCATCGAGCCGATGATCAACGGAGGCACCCATGAGGTAGAGGTGCTCGGCGACGGCTGGACGGCCCTCACCAAAGACCGCAAGCTGTCGGCTCAGTTTGAGCACACCGTCGTCGTGACGAGCGACGGTGTGGATATTTTGACTTTGTTGCCGGAGCGAGTTGCGGCCCAAGCGACGTAGCGAGTTCTACCGTAGGCAACCATTGAGAGGCCTAGGGAAGAAAGACCTAGAAAAAATCAGGCATCCACGGGGAGGGGCCAGCAAACAGCGCCGCGGCGATCGCTAGCCCGACTTTGCTACCCTCAATCTCCCCAGTCTGCTGGAGCTGATAGGGGGAAACCAGTCCTGCGTAGAGGGAGGCCAGATGGTGAATAGGTAGGGTGATCTGCGCTTTGCTTCCAGGGGTGACGTCACCTCTGCCCCCCTCTACCGACAGCAGCCAGCAGCCCTGATTTTCAGGGAGGATTGGATCGATGACTTCGATGCTGAGGGAGGTGGCGATCGCCGCCGGGTATCCCCGTGCCGCTAGCGCCTTGGCAACGTCGACCAGTCGCAGTCGCCAGTACTGGACGTTTTCTAAACTTGCGGTACCCTCAGGCAGCAGCATTGCCATGGGGTTCACTACCCCGCCCCGCCAGCGCACCTCGTCGATCTGGGTGCCCATCTGGCCAAAAAAGCTCCATAGGGCCCGCCCGGCGGCGGCAGTGGCTATGGCCCAGTCCAATACGCATAGCCGAGATGGCTCTGTGGCGGGGTGGCACACCACATATCCTTCGGGGGCATCAGGTGGCCCTACGGTGTAGGCCGATGACGCTAGCCGGTCTTCGTCAGGGGCAGCGATCGCCGCCCAGATGCTTGGATGGCGGTCCAGATGACCCGAGTGGTAGCGGGCATAGCGCTGCTGCAGGGGCCGCAGCCGTTCAACCTCTAAAGGCACGGACTGCACAGCAGGGGCATCCGCGATGCCAATTTGGGGAATGGGAACTCGCCAGAGCCCGTAGGTACCGCCCTCCCCATAGCCCATGGCGCGATACAGGGAATCTGCTGCTGAGTATAGGACCGACAGTGGCTGCCTAGACTCGTACAGCTCCCGGAGGGTCGCGCGCATCAGCGCTGATGCGTTGCCCTGTCGCCGTGCCTCCGGTAGAACGCTAACGGAGGCAATGCCCGTCATGGGGACTTTTCGGCCCAGCCACCACTGCGCCTGCGGCAGAATGACGAGCGCTCCAACCGGGCGACCACTCTGCTCCAAAACGCGAAAGCTCTCAGTCCCGACGGTGTCGATGTAGCGGTTTGCATCCTGGGCCGAGCAGAGAAACGCCTGTTGCTCAGCCCAACAAAGAAATGCTCGATCCTGAGGGGTGGCTAGCCGGTACAGAGCTTATTCCTCGTCTTCCTCTTCGTCATCGGGGTAAACGAAGCTCTGGGAGCGGCCCGTGAGCACTGATTTACCTAGAGAGAGCGCTTTTTGAGCCTCCAGCGCGGCCTGGCGCTTCCAGGTAGAGCGGCGGATGCTGCGCTTTGCTTTGGAGGTTTTCTTCTTGGGGACTGCCATGACCAATCATCGATTCCACAACCTTTCAAATATAAACCAATGCCGCGTTGCCGGGCAAGGTCCTCAGCGTGTAGATGTCACCTGCATCGGTTGACTCTGTTTCTGATGCGTCGTTAGCGATACGCCGACGAATACGGCAAGGCCCACCAGGGGGCTGAAGAGAGTTGGCAGCCCATCGATATCGGCGCTGAGTAGGTCATTGGGAATATAGAGTAAGGTGTTGTCGATGCCGAAGGCTGTCGGCATCAGAACAAAGAGGATTAGCCGCGTTGCCGATCCCACAATGATGCAGGCTAGGGCTCCACTAGCGGTCGCTTTAGGCCAAAAGAGTCCACCGGCCAGTGGAACCAGGAGACCCGCAAAGCCGAGGTCAAAGGCCAAGAGTAGTAGCAGCCCTGTTTGAGGAACAGCAATGGCAAGGAAGCAGGGCTATTTCATTCTAAAGATGCGCTTGAGGATGTCTAGGCCAAACTTGCATTTACGCTCAGCCTGAGCCATGTTGTTGAATCCGTTAGAGCGGTACAGGTTCAAGGCAAAGTTGCGAGCTACAGCGAAGAGCTGA
>JBCCAG010000206.1:0-6168 GCA_039814955.1 Cyanobacteria bacterium P01_A01_bin.135 | reverse complement strand
AAGAAGGCGATCGCCCAGCTTAATTCGCCTTCAGACATCCAAATCATCTGGCATCCCTTTGAGCTCAACCCCACCATGCCAGCGCAGGGCATCGACCGCAAAACCTATCGCACCAACAAGTTCGGTAGCTGGGCCTATTCGCAGCAGCTCGATGCCCAAACAATTCAGGCCGCTCAAGCCGACAACATTGGGTTTCGCTACGACCTGATGGCGGTGACCCCAAACACGCTCAAAGCCCACCGGCTGACTTGGTTAGCCTCGCAGCAGGGTAAGGCTACCGAGATGGCGGAGCGCATCCTCAAAGCGTACTTCACGGAAGGGCAGAACATCGCTGAGGTGGCGGTGCTAGCCCAACTCGCTGAGGAGGTAGGACTAGGTCCAGATGTAGTGGCGTTTCTCAACTCGGGTGAGGGCGTCGAAGCGGTGACAGCTCTGGAGCAACAGGCCCTAGCCAGTGAGGTGCGGGGGGTACCCAGCGTTCGCATTGGCGACCAGATGATTTCTGGGGCCCAATCTACCGAGACATTTTTAGCGGCGCTGCAGGCCGCAGCGCATCAGGAGGTGTAGTGATGACACGCACAAACACTAGTTCCGAAGGCCGCGCCATTATTGTTGGTGGGTCCCTGGCAGGGCTGTTTACCGGTACCCTGCTGCGATCGCAGGGGTGGACCGTGGACATTTACGAGCGATCGCCCCATAGCCTTAGCAGTCGCGGTGGCGGCATTGTCTTGCAGCCTGAGATTATTCTGGCCTTTCAGCAGGCGGGTGTAGATTTTGAGTTTCCGTTTGGTGTGGTTGTCAATGAGCGGCTTTACCTGGAACCTGACGGCAGCATTGCTCAGCGGATGCTGATGCGGCAGACCCTCACCTCTTGGAACTTGATCTACGAGGCGCTGTACCGGCACTTCCCGGTGGAGCATTACCATCCGGGTATGCCTGTGGTGGATATTTCCCAGGACGGGGCGCTGGTAACGGCGGTGTTTGCTGACGGCAGCCGTGAATCTGCGGACCTGCTGGTGGGAGCAGATGGGGCCAGGTCTACGGTGCGGCAGCATCTATTGCCGGACTATGCGCCCAGCTATGCGGGCTACGTGGCCTACCGGGGTCTGGTGGACGAGTCAGAGCTAGCCGCGCTAGACGAGAAAACGGCGCGCCTGTTGACCGAGCGGTTTGTGTTCTACCAGTTTCCCAACTCTCATATGCTGCAGTATTTGGTGCCGGGGGAAGAGGGGTCTCTGGTTCCCGGCGATCGCCGCTTTAACTGGGTGTGGTACGTCAACCACACCGCTGACGAGCTGCCAACGCTGCTGACTGATAAAACGGGGCAGCGCCGCGACTCCATCCCGCCGGGGATGATCGCGCCCGCCGTGGAGCAGCAGATGCGCGACTACGCTAACCAAATGCTGCCGCCGCCGCTGCAAACCCTTGTCGCCGCCACCCAGGAGCCGTTTATCCAGCCGATTTTAGACCTGGGGGTGCCGCAGATGGCCTTTGGCCGGGTGGCGCTGGTGGGGGATGCCGCCTTTGTTCCTCGGCCCCATACGGCGGCGGGGGTGTCTAAAGGGGCGTCGAATGCGATCGCCCTAGCGGATGCCCTGGCGTCTCATGACCACGACGTCACTGCAGCGCTGCAGAACTGGGAGGAAGAACAACTGCGGCTGGGGCTGTATCTGTGGCGCAAAGGAGAGGCTTTGGGGGAGCGATCGCAATTCATGTATGGCAAGGGGCGGCATACTGGCACGCCTGTAGTGGCTTAGCTCTATACGTTCCCCGTTTCCAGATGGGTTTCAGTAAACGCTCTGAAATCCATCTGGATATTCCTGTATCCCGCTCTACAACGTCGTTTGACGATTTATGCAAAGCTGCCTTATTGTGATTCTTGCTAGCATTGTCAGTGAATTGAATCACCTATTCAGTTCACTGAAAAGAAGTTTCTAAGGAGGCTCCCTTATGACTCTCGAACCAGCAAGCGTACTTCTAGGCGTTTTGCTTGGTGCTGCCTTATCGCAGACATCGGTCTGGAACAACAACATTGTTGGTTCCCCTGATTCTGGAATCCAGCAGTCGCAGCCCACAGTTACGGAAGCCGAACCCCTGTCAACTGAGCGTTAACAGGGACCACTCATACGGCTTGAACGAAGCCTTATCCTGGCGGGGGTAGGGCTTCTTCTATCTAATATCGTAGTATAAATTCAATATTGGATATGTTTGAAAGTAGAGGGAGGCTTATCGTATCCCTTGCTACGACTACGTTTGCTGACAAAATCCAAATCTCTTCTACCATAATCGCTGCTAGCATGGTGAGTGATCTAGATCGCTTCATCGACCTCAGCGACAGCATTTTATCGGGAGCACTCAATAATGCAATCATATCGTCAACAGGCTGCGGAAAGAGAAGCGCTAGGAATTCCCCCTCTACCCCTAACCGCTGAGCAGACGGCGGAGCTGTGTGAGCAGCTCAAAGCGCCTCCTCAAGGCGAAGAAGACTTCCTGCTGCACCTGCTGCGCGATCGCATTCCCCCTGGCGTCGATCAGGCCTCCTATGTCAAGGCGTCGTTCCTAGCGGCGATTGCCAAAGGTGAAGCCTCCTCTCCCTTAGTCTCCCCCGCTGAGGCCGTAAAGCTGCTGGGCACTATGCTCGGGGGCTACAACGTCCAGGCCCTGATTGACATTATTAAGTTAGAGGACGAGGGGCTGTCTAGCCTCGCCGCCGAAGCCCTGGGCAAAACTCTGCTGGTGTACGACGCCTTTAACGACGTGATGGCTCTGGCGGGCCGTAACGCCTACGCCAAGCAGGTGGTAGACGCCTGGGCCAACGCCGACTGGTTCACCGCCAAGCCCAAGGTGCCCGAAACTATCACCGTCACCGTATTTAAGGTGCCCGGCGAAACTAACACCGACGACCTCTCCCCCGCCCCCCACGCCACCACCCGCCCCGATATCCCGCTACACGGGCTGGTGATGCTGGAGTCGCGGATGCCGGACGCGCTGGAAACCATTGCTACGCTGAAAGAAAAGGGTCATCCGCTGGCCTACGTGTGTGATGTGGTGGGCACTGGCTCCTCCCGTAAGTCCGCTATGAACTCGGTGATTTGGCATATCGGCGAAGACATTCCCTACGTCCCCAACAAGCGCAGCGGCGGAGTTATTTTAGGCAATAGCATTGCCCCCATCTTTTTCAACACCGCCGAGGACTCGGGAGCCTTTCCTATTGAGTGTGATGTCACCGGGCTAGAGACCGGCATGGTGATTACGATTCATCCCTACAAAGGAAAAATCACCAACGAGGCAGGGGATACGGTGTCTACCTTCACCCTGAAGCCGGAAACAATCCTGGACGAGGTGCAGGCCGGGGGCCGTATCCCGCTGATGATTGGGCGATCGCTCACCGACAAAACCCGCGCCGCCCTCAACCTCCTACCCAGCGACGTCTTTACCCGTCCCGCCCAGCCCGAGGACACCGGCAAAGGCTTCACCCTAGCGCAAAAAATGGTGGGCAAGGCCTGCGGTTTGCCTGGCGTGCGTCCGGGTACCTCCTGCGAGCCGCTGATGACCACGGTTGGCTCGCAGGACACCACCGGCCCCATGACCCGGGACGAGATGAAGGAGCTGGCCTGCTTGGGCTTTAGCGCTGATCTGGTGATGCAGAGCTTCTGCCACACCGCGGCCTACCCCAAACCCACCGACATCAAGACCCACCAGGACCTGCCGGACTTCTTCGCCTCCCGCGGCGGCGTGGCCCTGCGCCCCGGCGATGGCATCATTCACTCCTGGCTGAACCGGATGCTGCTGCCCGACACCGTGGGTACGGGTGGCGACTCCCACACCCGTTTCCCCTTGGGCATCTCCTTCCCGGCGGGCTCGGGCTTGGTCGCTTTCGCCGCCGCCATTGGGGCCATGCCGCTGGATATGCCGGAGTCGGTGCTGGTGCGCTTTACCGGGGAGCTGCAGCCGGGCATCACCCTGCGAGACGTGGTCAACGCCATTCCCTATGTCGCCATTCAAAAGGGCCTGCTGACCGTAGAGAAAGAGAACAAAAAGAACGTGTTCTCAGGCCGGATTATGGAGATGGAGGGTCTGCCAGACCTGAAGCTGGAGCAGGCCTTTGAGCTCACCGACGCCTCGGCGGAGCGCTCCTGTGCCGGCTGCACCATCAAGCTCAGCGAAGACACGGTAGCTGAGTACCTGCGCTCTAACATCGCTCTAATGCGCAACATGATTGCCCGGGGCTATGAGGATGCCCGTACCCTGGCGCGGCGCATTGCTCAGATGGAGGCCTGGCTCAAGAACCCGCAGCTGATGACGGCGGACCCCGACGCGGAATACGCCGAGGTGATTGAGGTGAACTTGAACGAAATCACTGAGCCCCTGGTGGCCGCGCCCAACGATCCCGACAAGATCAAAGCCCTGTCCGAGGTTGCCAACGACACCATCGACGAAGTGTTCATCGGCTCCTGCATGACTAACATCGGCCACTACCGCGCCGCTGCCAAGGTATTGGAGAACGCCGGACCCGCCAGCGGCCGCCTGTGGATTTGCCCCCCTACCCGTATGGACGAGAAGCAACTGCGGGAAGAGGGCTACTATGGGACCTTTGCCGCCGCCGGAGCCCGCACCGAGATGCCGGGCTGCTCGCTGTGCATGGGCAACCAGGCCCGTGTGGCCGACGGAGCCACGGTGATGTCTACCTCGACGCGGAACTTCAACAACCGCATGGGCAAAGGTGCTCGGGTCTACCTGGGCTCGGCGGAGCTAGCGGCGGCCTGCTCGCTACTGGGCCGCATTCCTACCCCGGAGGAATACAAAGAGGTGGTGGCCAGCAAAATTAACCCCTTTGCCAGCGAGCTGTACCGCTACCTCAACTTTGACCAAATCTCGGGCTTTGAGGATGAGGGGCGCGTGGTTCCCCTAGAAGAAATGCCTAAGATTGAGGAGATTCTGGGAATGCCCGCCGCTGCTAAATAGACTGACATCTCTCTAGATCTGCCTCGATGCCAGTTGACCGCCAGTGGCTAAAGGCCGCGCTAAAGCTGCGCGGCTCGGTGATTCCTGAGATTTGGCCCCGCACCCTGCTCTGTAGTCTAATTGGGGCGGTAGTCTCGCTGCTGTATTTTCGCGGCGTTGATGTGGCCCTACCCTTCAACAGCATCATCCCGGATCTGGTGCTGGGCCTGCTGCTGGTGTTCCGCACCAATACCGCCTACGATCGCTTTTGGGAAGGTCGGCGGCTGTGGGGGATGCTGGTGAACACCATCCGCAACCTGGGCCGACAGTTGTGGATCAATGTGCAGGCTGAAACCGAGGGGGAGCGGCAGGAAAAAGCCGCTGCCGTGCGGCTACTGAGTGCCTTTGCCGTGGCGCTAAAGCTGCATCTGCGCGGGGAGCCCTTTCATGCGGAGCTAAAATCTTTTGTCTCGCCCCAGCGGCTAGACACCCTGAACCACAGGGCCCATGTGCCGCTGCAGATTGCCTTTTGGATTGGGGACTATATGCAGCAGCAGTACCAGCGGGGCCGCCTGCCGCTGTACCAGCTTCAGGGGATGCAGGAACTGCTCAATGGGCTAGTGGACGTGCTGGGGGGCAGCGAGCGCATCCTGAAAACGCCCATCCCGCTGGCCTATGCTATCCACCTGCGGCAGTTGCTGTTGCTGTACTGCTGCGTGCTGCCGTTCTTGGTGGTCGATACCTGGGGTATTTGGACCGGACTGGTGACCGGCATTGTCAGCTTTACGGTGTTTGGTATTGAAGAAATTGGTGTGGAGATTGAGAACCCCTTCGGCCATGACCCCAATGATCTGCCGCTGAGTACGATTTGCGACACCATTGCCCAAAATATGGAGGAGCTGCTGATTATAACGCCTGTACAGCCACCGCCTACGTCGAGGATGCTGGGCCACGACGCCCATAAGCCGTAGGAGCGATCGCCCTTTAGTTCTGTTAGGGTGGCGGTGATTCTTCCTGACTTGATTCCATGACGACCCTAGCGGCCCTGCAGTCCGGACAGCTCACTGGTGCTCAGCGGTTAGATCTAGCCTGCGGCTTGACCGAGTTTCCCCCAGAGATCTACGACTTAGCGGATACCTTAGAGGTACTGAATCTAAGCGGCAACCAGCTCACGGCCCTACCAGATGACTTTGGCCGCCTGCACAAGCTGAAAATTGTCTTTTT
>JBCCAG010000337.1:0-4828 GCA_039814955.1 Cyanobacteria bacterium P01_A01_bin.135 | reverse complement strand
CTACCCCCACTACGCCAGCTCTCTGGAAGGGGTGTCGTCGGTGTACCTAATGCGACTTCCGGTAGATTTTGGCGAGAGCCGCTCCTTTGCCCTATTCTTCTTTCGACTCAGCCTGCCTAACTGGCTCGTGCGGGTCACTAATCCGCTGCTGCGGCCAGTGATTCGTAAGTTTATGCTGCGGCCGTTTCTAGAGCAGGACATCGAGATGATGGAGAGCGAGCAGCGCCAGTATGACCGCTCGCCTGACCGCTGCGTTGAAATTAATCCGGCGATTATTGCGCTGCAGCGGGTCATGGTGCGTCAGTATGAGCAGGCGATCGCCACAGAGCAAGTCTCTCAAATTGCTACAGAGCCGGGCCCTTTACCCAGCGCGGTCACCCCGAACGGGCGTGAGGCGGCTATCTCAGGTCCACTACCGCCATCGGGCGATGGGGTGGGGTCGTAAACCAGGGTAGATATGGGCCTAATCGCGCCCTGGGACTAGAACTGGCACATGTATTTCCACTAGACTATGTCAAATGAATTATGGTTTGGCAAAGCAACGGAGAGGTTCGACCGCTGGGGAACGTGTAAAGATATGAAGAAATGCAACGTCTATAGCCGCCTGCCCCACATTAAGGTACTGGTGGAACGCTAGGGCCTTGATGAAGGTGACTAAAGCATAGGCGCGCAGACTACGGATTAAACAGATAAGGTGAGGGGAGTTTCATCGTGGAAGTTGTTCAAGAATACGTTCGTCGCTGGTATGAAAGTGGGCTTGACCCTGACGAATATATCTGTCATGGCCGTCAAGGCAACATGGTGGATATCGAAGACGCCGCCACGGGCGAGCGCTACAACGTCTTAACGTTTTGTACTAATGACGTTCTGGGCCTTGTCCAGAACCCGTCGGTCCAAGAGGCGGCCATTGCCTCTATTCGGCAATACGGCACGTCCAATAGTTCCTGTGCGGTGCTCAGCGGCCGCATTGATCTGCACCGTCAGCTCGAGCAGGAAATCTCAGAATTTAAGCATTTGGGTCATACCCAGCTGTTTTTGAATGCCTGGATGGCACTACAGGCTCTCATGGATGCTTTTTGCCACCTGGCTATTCCAGTACCAGGGTTCCAGCACACCCGAGAGACGCTGATCTTGAGTGACGTGCTCAACCATGGCTGCATTATCTCGGCGATTACTAACGCAGGGACCCGCTCAGGCAAGATGTTCGGCCACAGCCCTCGGGTACGGGTGCGGGCCTACCGCCACTGCAACGTCGATGATTTGGCCCGTAAGCTAAAGCGCTACGCTCAGCCGGGCGATCGCATTATGGTGATTTCTG
This sequence comes from Cyanobacteria bacterium P01_A01_bin.135, assembly GCA_039814955.1. Taxonomy (GTDB): domain Bacteria; phylum Cyanobacteriota; class Cyanobacteriia; order CAKZMO01; family CAKZMO01; genus JBCCAG01. Next base: position 3,510 of record JBCCAG010000337.1, on the reverse strand, counting down.
ATGCGGTGTTCTCCATGGACGGGGATCTAGCACCGCTGCCGGAGATGATTGACGTGATGTCTGCCTACCCCGGCAGTGTGCTCGTGATGGATGAGGCTCATGCTAGCGGTGCCATTGGCGCCACAGGGCGGGGCATTTACGAGTACTACAACATCACGCCCCAGGATGCCATTGACAAGGGGGTGGTGCCGCTAATTATGACTACCTTCTCTAAATTTGCGGCCTCTGCTGGCGCGGCCATCAGCTCCCCGGTGGCGGAACTGAAGCCCCTGCTGCATGTATCGCCCACCTCCATCGGCACTATCTCTTTGCCTGCCCCGGTAACTGCCGCGGCCCTAGAGAGTATCCGCCAGGTGCGCCAGCACCCTGACCTAGTGCAGCGCTTGCAGGAGAATACCCGCTACCTGCGATCGCAGCTCAACGAGCAGGGGTTTGAGACCATTGGCGAAACCAACGTGATTCCGGTAGTCCTGCCGGAAGAGGTAGACCCGAAGCAGTTTGCTCGCACTTTGCTGTATGACTATGGTATTTGGGTGTCGCCGATTTGGTTCATCGCTAAACCTCGGCTACGGATTACGGCGAACGCGCTCCACAGCCGGGAGCAGATGGACCGACTGGTGGATGCGATGTGCCAGGTGCGGGATGCGCTGCAGCCGCAGATGGTAGAGGCTTCGCCTTCGGTGGCTTAGGCATGGTATTCGGGGGCGTTGCCCCCAATCTCCCTTTCTGGAAGGGGCGGTTGCGCCCCCTCCAGGCCTCCCCGGCAATAGGGCAGGTTTGGTAGGAATTGGGTTTGTTGGTTTTGGGTTTTGGTGGGGTGAGGGCTGTGGCTTTGCCACGACTAACCCATGTTGCGTGGCTGTACGGGTTGGATGTGGGCGCGCCACGGTAGGGACATGGCACTGCCGTGTCTTTCCAGAATGTACCCCTCCTAGGCAAACGTGCTTAGGCGAACGTAGAAGAGCCAAAATCGGGGGGGATGTCTTGCAGGCGACCGGGGCCGACGGCTTGTAGGGCTTCTTTTAGGTTTAGGTCGCCGCTGTAGAGGGCCCGGCCCACGATAGCTCCGCTGACGCCGGTGGCCTCTAGGGCCAAGAGTCCCAGCAGGTCCCGGACGCTGCTGATGCCGCCGGAGGCGATGATGGGGACGGAAACCGCTTCAGCGATCGCTCTTAGCGCTTCTTTGTTGGGGCCCTGCAGGGTACCGTCCCGGTGGATGTCGGTGTAGATGAGGGTGGCTGCGCCGCAGCTTGCCATCTGCTGGGCAAGTTCAATAGCGTCAACGGTGGAGGTCTCGATCCAGCCTCGGGTGGCTACTTTGCCGTTGCGGGCGTCAATGCCGACGGCGATGCGGCCTGGGTACCGCTGGCAGAGCTGTTTTACTAAGTCAGGGTTTTCGACGGCGACGGTACCCAGGATGATGCGATCGATACCCCGAGATAGCAGGCTCTCTGCCGTGGCCTGGGAGCGGATGCCGCCCCCCACTTGTACCGGCACTCCTACCTGGGCGGCGATCGCTTCGATGGTTGCGTGGTTGGTTGGCTCGCCGGTTTTTGCTCCATCCAGGTCGACTAGATGAATGCGGGTCGCCCCTTGCTCTGCCCACTGCTGCGCCACGGCTAGAGGGTCTTCACTGAATACTTCAGATTGCTGATAGTCCCCTTGGTATAAGCGGACGCAGCGATTGTCGAGCAGATCGATGGCGGGGATGACATCCATGGGGTGTAAAAGTATGACCTAGGGTAGGTGGGTGTTAGCTTGATTCGCTAAGATCATATAACTATCCATGGGGTTACTGGGGTTAAAGGCCGTGGCCCCTGGGGATAATCCGCTGTATGCCCATGATCCTTAAATTGACCATCACCCTATGTCAGCCACCCCGAAGCAGTTTCAGCGGTTAAACCAGTTCGGTTATGGATTGATTGGCACCGGAGGGTTCCTGCTGCTGTCCTGGATGAATCCCCTAGATTGGTCTCTCGCCGCTGGCGTTGCCGTGGCGATCGCTGTGGCTAGCGGTGGCTTGTACTGGCTTGGGCGGTCCGAGTCTCAACCCATCGACGCTACGAACAAGCCAGGCGACTCTACCCCAGATTTTAAGCGCTAATGCAAACGACTCCTCTCAAGTCCAATACTGGCAGTGCGAACAATGGCATAACCGGGAATCACCAGCTCACTGACAGCATAGCTCCCACGACCCTAACCCTAAGCGTAGAGGGTATGAGATGCGCTGGCTGCGTTCAGGCGGTGGAGCGGCGGCTGATGCAGCACCCTGAAGCTAGGGCCGCCACCGTCAACCTCGTCACTGCTAAGGCCTGGGTTGAGCATGGTGCTGATGTAGAGCCAGAGACCCTAGCCCAAGAGCTGTCTGAGTCCTTGAGCCAGGCGGGATTCTCCGCCCAGCGGGCTCAGCCCGGCGCGAGTCTCCCCGAGGATACCGACGATGATCGCCAGCAGCAAGCCCAGCGGCTGACGATCGCCTTGGGGCTGCTGTTGCTTTCGCTAATCGGCCACGCCGGGCAGTTTGGCTGGTTCTATCTGCCGTTACTCAGCAATATTTGGTTTCACTTTGGCCTCGCCACGGTGGCGCTAGTAGGGCCGGGGCGCAGTATCCTTGTCGATGGCTGGCAGGGGCTGGTGCACCGCGCCCCCAATATGAACTCTTTGGTGGGGCTAGGGATGGCGTCGGCCTATGGGGCCAGCACAGTTGCCTTGCTGTATCCGGCGCTGCGGTGGGAGTGCTTTTTTGACGAGCCCGTGATGCTCGTGGGCTTTATCTTGCTGGGGCGGACTTTGGAGCAGCGGGCCCGCACCCGCGCCGCCGCTTCCTTGAAGGCGCTGTTTGCCCTGCAGCCTGCTCAGGCTCGGCGGCTGCGTCAAGGGCGCACTGAAATTGTGGAAGCGGCATCATTTGACCTGTCTCAAACCCAGATGATCCCTGCCGAGGCGCTGCAGCCCAAGCAGATCTTGGCCGTCTTGCCAGGCGAGAAAATTCCTGCCGACGGCGTGGTTATGGCAGGAGAAACCAGCGTCGACGAATCGATGCTCACGGGGGAGTCGCGCCCGGTAACGAAAGTAAAAGGGGACGAGGTGAGCGCGGGAAGCCTCAACCAGACGGGGGCCTTTGCTCTAGAGGTCAGCCGTACAGGGGAGGGCACCACGCTGTCCCAAATTATTCAGCTTGTGGAGAGTGCCCAGGCCCGCAAGGCTCCCATTCAGCGGATTGCCGATGTGGTGGCGGGCTACTTCACCTACGGGGTGCTGACGGCGGCAGCGCTCACCTTTGCCTTCTGGTACGCCATCGGCACCGACCTATTCCCCGAGGTGCTGATAGCGGGCACGTCTCATCTGCACCACATGGCCCATTCGGAGCAGGTCATGGCCGCTTCTCCTTCGATTTTGAGCCTGCGGCTGGCGATCGCTGTCCTGGTAGTGGCCTGCCCCTGTGCTCTAGGCCTAGCAACGCCAACGGCAATCTTAGTGGGGGCCGGCATTGGCGCGGAGCAGGGAATT
>JBCCAG010000959.1:0-1510 GCA_039814955.1 Cyanobacteria bacterium P01_A01_bin.135 | reverse complement strand
TCCAGAAGGTGCTGAGCTCGCGGGTCTTCTAGACCTTGGAAGTGCTCGAGTAGCTGGGCTGACCCTTCAGTAGACTGAGACATGCCTCATCTCCTGCATCGTGCCCCTTGAGCCTCTCACTTTTTGTATGCGTTTGCCCTAATGTGAATACCCTGGTGCTGGACAAAACCGGCACCATCACCCTGGGCAACCGCTTGGCCGAAGAGTTCCTCCCGGTGGGCGGCCATTCCGAGGACGAGGTGGCCCAGGCCTCCCTGGCCTCTAGCGTGTTTGACGGCACCCCCGAGGGCAAGTCCATCGTCAAGCTAGCCAAGGAGATGGGCGCCACCGTGGACTTTGACCGCGACCTGGCCGAGGGCATCGAGTTCTCCGCCAAGACCCGCATGAGCGGCACCGACCTACCCGACGGCGAGGAGGTGCGCAAGGGAGCAGTGGACGCCATTCGCGGCTTTGTGCGATCGCGGGGTGGCGAGTGCGGCGACGATATCGAGCAGGCCTACCGCAAGGTGTCGGAGCTGGGGGGCACGCCCCTGGCCGTGGCCCGGGACAACGACGTCTACGGCGTCATCTACCTCAAAGACATCATCAAGCCGGGGATGACCGAGCGCTTCGACCAGCTGCGCCGCATGGGGGTGAAAAGTGTCATGCTCACCGGCGACAACCGGATTACGGCGGGGGTGATTGCCGAGGAGGCCGGGGTGGACGACTTCATCGCCGAGGCCACACCGGAGGACAAAATTGAGGTGATTCAGCAGGAGCAGGCCAAAGGCAAGCTGGTGGCTATGACCGGGGACGGCACCAACGACGCCCCCGCCCTGGCCCAGGCCAACGTGGGTCTGGCAATGAACTCCGGCACCCAGGCGGCCCGGGAGGCGGCCAACATGGTGGACCTGGATTCGGACCCCACCAAGCTGATTGACCTGGTGCAGATTGGTAAGCAGCTCTTAATCACCCGGGGGGCGCTGACCACGTTCTCCTTGGCCAACGACATCGCCAAGTACTTCGCCATCATCCCCGCCATGTTTGCCGCTGCGGGCATCGGCAGCCTCAACGTCATGGGGCTGGCCAGCGCCCAGTCGGCGGTGCTCTCGGCGCTGATCTACAACGCCTTGATTATCCCCATTTTGATTCCGCTGGCCCTGAAGGGGGTTAAGTTCCGGCCTCTGGGGGCGAATCAGCTGCTGCGGCGCAACATTTTAATCTATGGCCTGGGGGGCATTGTGGCGCCGTTTGTGGGGATTAAGGTGATTGATTTGGCGATCGCTGCCGTGGGGCTGGCCTAATGGCGGTGCGGATTGGGGGGATGTATTTTGCGAGGGATACAGCGGGTGCGTGTTTAGCGAGTATGGAAAATCGCGCCACATTTCAGCTTGGCTCAATAGGTGTTTTGAGGAGGTGAGCCGCAGGACGCTTGAGCATTCGCTAGGATGACCGCCGAAGAGCATCTCCCATATCACTATGCTAACCCTGACCCATCTGTTGGAAGAAGCCAAGTGCTACGAAAGCGTTC
>JBCCAG010000294.1:0-5147 GCA_039814955.1 Cyanobacteria bacterium P01_A01_bin.135 | reverse complement strand
TAACCAAACTTAAGTCTTCGCAGCCGCCACCGCCTGCCGCAGATTCCCCCGGTGGGCCGCCAGCCGCCGCTCCCCCTCTTCAGCACTCACCCCCGCCCAATGCATTAGCAGCGCCAGCTTCACCCGGCGATCGCTTTTCTCCAATAGCGCTGTCGCCGCCGCCCCGTCCAAATCTGTCAGGTCCCGTAAAATCCGCAGCGCCCGGTCGTACAGCTTGGTATTGGTCACCGCCACATCCACCATGCGGTTACCGTACACCTTGCCCAACTGCACCATCACCCCGGTAGAGATCATATTGAGTACTAGCTTAGTGGCCGTGCCCGCCTTCAGCCGGGTAGACCCCGCCAGCAGCTCCGGCCCTACCAGTAGGCGCATATCCGCATCCACCTGCACCGGCACCTGCTCCGGGGGCACGCAGGCGATAAATCCCGTTGCGGCCCCGCGATCGCGAGCGGCCCCCAGCGCCCCATGCACGTAGGGTGTCGTTCCCCCAGCGGTGATGCCAATGACCATATCTGATGCGCTGACATTCGCCTCAGCGATCGCCGCCGCCCCGTCCTCTGACCGGTCCTCCAGCCCCTCCGACGAGCGCACCAGCGCTGCCTTGCCCCCGGCCAAAATGCCCTGCACTAGCTCCGGCGGAGTGCAAAAGGTAGGGGGGCATTCAGCGGCATCCAGTACCCCCAGACGTCCGCTGGTACCTGCCCCTACATAGAAGAGTCGCCCCCCTTGACGCAGGGCCTCGGCGGCTAGCTCGACCGCCCGAGCGATCGCCTCTCGGGCGGCGGCGACGGCCGCAATTACCCGCTGGTCTTCCTGGGTAAATAGATCGACGCACTCCAGCGGGGTGAGCTGGTCTAGGTCTTGACTGTTGGGGTTCACCTGTTCCGTCAGCAAATGGCCCCGCCCAGCAGACTGAGAACCCGTTGCATGAAGAGCTGATTTAGAAGCAGAGGGTTGGGGAGAGGCCATCAGGAAAAAGCGCTAAAGTACAGGGGCGGTGACAGAATTCTACTACGATGGTTTCAAAGCGATCGTCTCGTACCGGAATGAGCTGGCTGACGGGGGCAGCGGTGCTGCTGTTGGCGGGCATCGGTGGAACCCTGGGATACGCAGCCTGGCAGAATCGCAGCGCCCCGCCGGTAGCGGTGCGGCAGGTAACCGCCGAGCGGGGACGGGTGGAAGAGGCCATCAGCGAGAGTGGCGTGGTTCAGTACGCGGCGCAGACCACCCTCAAATCCCCCGCTGATGGAGCGGTAGATCAGGTGTTGGTTGAGCCTGGCGAGGCGGTGATTGTGGGACAAACGCTGCTGGTGCTCCGCAACGCCGCTCGGGAGACCGCCACCGGTAGCCAGCAGCTAGAAATCGACCAGCAAACTGTCACCCTGGAGCGTAGCCAAACGCGGATCGCCGAAGCGGAAGAACAGCTCGCCGCCTACCAAAGCGATCTGCAGCGCCTCAGCAAACTGGAAGCGGAGGGCGCCATTCCCTACAGCGATATTCGCACCCTGGAGGACGACATCCGCCGTACGGAGTCAGAGCTGCAGGACTCTAGGAGCAGCGCAGAGGAAGCCCGGCTGAGGCTAGCGCAGCTGCAGACGGAGAACCGCCAAATTGAGCAGGAGCTAGAAGAGACGGTCATCACCGCCCCCATCAGCGGCCAGGTGCTAGATGTGACGGTTAACCCTGGGGATGGGGTAGAGCTACGTACGGAACTTCTCACCCTGGGGGACCCTTCTCAGGAGCTGGTGCGGCTTGAGCTTTCTACTTTAGATGCGGGCCGCATTAGTCTGGGGCAACCTACCCGCGTCAGCGTGATCGGGCCAAGTGCTGAGACGTTTGCTGGGCGCGTGGTGCAGATTTCTCCCCTGGCGCGATCGCCTGAATCTGAGGCTGAAGGCCAGACTATCGTCCCCACCCTGGTGCGCCTAGATCAGGCTACCCGGTCTTTGATTCCCGGTAGCCAGGTGAGCGTGGACATTATCTTGGACGCGCGGGATAACGTGACGGTGGTGAACACGGAGGCGGTACAGCAGCAGGGCGGCAAGCCTTTCGTCTGGGTATCGCCAAGCCGCCAGCAGGTACAGCGCCGCCCAATACAGATAGGATTAGAGGGCATCAGCCAAATTGAAATCGAAGCGGGGCTGCAGCCTGGTGAAGCGGTGATTGTGCCGCCGCCAGGCCAGCCGCTAGTGGCGGGAGATGCCATCATGATTGAGTCGGCCCCCTGAGGCAACTCCCCTTCACCTCTTATATGACGCTGCGGCCCCTCGACTTATTTCAGCTCACCGCTCGCTCGCTGTGGGGCAACCCCCTACGGTCGGCGCTGTCGATGTCGGGGGTGTTTATGGGGGTGGCTGCCGTGCTGGCAACCCTGCAGGTGGGGAACATCAGCCGCACGGTGATTGCCGAGGAGCTAGCGGAGCGAGAAGCGCCCCAGGTGTGGCTTTACCCCCAGTGGCAGCCGGGGCGGCCCTACCGCCGCCTGCAGCTTGACGACCTGGCCTTTTTGCAGCAGCGCCTGGTGGGAACCAAGGCCATCAGCGCTGTCGACTGGGCCGGGGTGCGGCGGGCGGTGGTCCATGACCGAGAGGATGACGCCCTAATGATGGCGGTGTCTGAGGCTTTTCTGGTAACCTCGGGGCGTCAACTGCTCACCGGGCGATTCTTCACAGAGGCCGACTTTGAGCGTTACCGCTCGGTGGCGGTGATTGACCAGTTTTTAGCCGATAATTTGTTTGATTCCCTGGAAGCGGCGATTGGCGCTCAGGTTTACTTCAATGGTCGCCCGCTGCAGGTGGTCGGAGTGCTGGAAACCAAGCTAGCTGCCGATGAGGAGGAGCCCACCGGCCAGGTCTACCTACCGCTATCCCTGCACCACGCTCTGCAGGGGCATCAGGACATCGGCTCCCTGAGGCTGCGGCCCCAGTCCTCAGAAGCCATCGACAGTCTGCAGACGCAGGCGGAACAGCTCCTGCAGCAGCGATCGCCCGAGCGCCGCTTCCGGACGTTTAATAATATTGAAGACCTGCAGGAGCGCCAGCAGGTGCTGCAGTTAGCGGCCCGAGGCCTGGCGGCGGTGGGGGTAATTTCGCTGCTGGTGGGTGGGGTGGGTATTGCCAACATCATGCTGGCCTCGGTAGCTGAGCGTACCTCAGAGATTGGTCTGCGGCGAGCTGTGGGGGCAACCCGGCAGGAGATCATGCTGCAGTTTGTGCTGGAAGCGGTGGTGCTCAGCCTGGTAGGGGGAAGCGTCGCTGTCGTCACGGTGCATGGGCTGACGACCCTAGTGACGCAGCAGTTTGACTTACCCTACGAGTTCAAGGCTCGCAGTGCGGTGGTGGCCCTGGGGGCAGCGGTGGGGGTCGGGGTGGGGGCAAGCTTACTGCCAGCGCTACAGGCCAGCCGATTAGACCCGGTGCAGGCCCTGCGGTCCGGTTAGGTTGGGGGGGCCTTTGTAGGCCTGTCTGACAAGCCCTTGACACTACCGTACCTATTTCGGGATAATAGTCATTTGTGATTTAATTTAAGCAACATTTAAGAGATTGGCTAACGTCATTGTCATTGGGGCCCAGTGGGGCGATGAAGGAAAGGGGAAAATTACAGATTTGCTGAGCAAGTCTGCCGACGTTGTTGTCCGCTACCAGGGCGGCGTCAACGCTGGGCATACGGTAGTAGTGAAGGGCCAAACCTTCAAGCTACATCTGATTCCCTCCGGCATCCTCTACAGCGATACCACCTGCATTATCGGCTCGGGGACCGTCATCGACCCAAAGGAGCTAATTGCCGAACTTGACCAGCTGGAGGCCTTGGGAATCAGCGCCGAGAACCTAGTGATTTCTGGGTCTGCCCATGTGACAATGCCGTACCATCGTCTGATTGACCAGGCTGCTGAAGAGCGGCGGGGTAACCAGAAGATCGGTACCACCAAGCGGGGTATCGGCCCCACCTATGCCGATAAGTCCGAGCGTACGGGCATTCGCATGGTCAATCTCATGGACCCCGACGGTCTGCGGGAGCAACTCCATTGGACTATCAGCTATAAAAACGCCATCTTGGAAAAGCTGTACGACCTGCCGCCGTTAGACCCCGAGGCGGTGATTCAGGAGTACCTAGGCTACGCCGAGCGCCTGCGACCCTATGTGGCCGATACCTCCCTGCTGATTTACGATGCGGTGCAGGGGAAGCGCAACATCTTGTTTGAAGGGGCCCAAGGCACCCTGCTCGACCTGGATCACGGCACCTACCCCTACGTCACCTCTTCCAATCCGGTGGCGGGCGGAGCCTGCATCGGGGCCGGGGTGGGTCCCACCAGCATTGACCGGGTGATTGGCGTCGCCAAAGCCTACACCACCCGGGTGGGAGAAGGCCCCTTCCCCACGGAACTCGACTGCTCTCCCATCGGCGCGCATCTGTGCGATCGCGGGGCGGAGTTTGGCACCACCACCGGGCGGCAGCGGCGCTGCGGCTGGTTTGACGCGGTGATTGGCCGCTACGCGGTCCGCATCAATGGGTTAGACTGCTTAGCGGTGACCAAGCTAGATGTGCTGGACGAGCTGGACGAAATTCAGGTCTGCGTGGCCTACGAACTAGACGGGGAGACCTGCCGGGACCTGCCCAGCAACGCCCGTCAGTTTGCCCGCTGCCAGCCCATTTACCGCACCCTGCCGGGTTGGAAGCAGTCCACCACCCACTGCCGCACGCTAGAGGATCTGCCGCCCCAGGCGCTGGACTACCTCAAGTTTTTAGCCGAGCAGATGGAGGTGCCGATTGCCATTGTCTCCCTGGGTGCCAGCCGTGACCAGACCATCATTGTGGAAGATCCCATTCACGGTCCCAAGCGGGCGCTGCTGCAGGAAAGCACAGCCCTGCACGCCGCCGAAGTTTCTTAGGCCAGCCTAGGCCAAGTTGCCTAGCCTAAGCTGCCTAGCCCAGGTCTGAAGCGCGGGTTTGCCAGCGCTAAGGCCCGCACCGCCGGCCCGACTCTTTCTTGTTCAAAGTCCACCAATTTTTCAAAAACGCAACCAACAAACTATGGAACTCTCACTCAAATGCGAAACGCGATCGCCTGGTTCTAAGCCCCGCGCCCTGCGCCGCGAGGGCCGCATCCCAGCATCGCTCTACGGCCACGATGGCAACAGCTCAAT
>JBCCAG010000405.1:0-4328 GCA_039814955.1 Cyanobacteria bacterium P01_A01_bin.135 | reverse complement strand
CGCCCCCGACGGACGCATGACCCAGGCCGCGCGGCAGCAGGGCATTACTCTGTCGGGGCAGGCCCGCCAGTTTGTGGCCGAAGACTTTGAGGCCTTTGACCTGATTGTGGCCATGGACCGGCAAAACTACCGGGATATTTTGCGGCTCGACCCAGCAGGCAAATACGAACATAAGGTGCGGCAGATGTGTGAGTTTGCCACCCAGCACGGAGATTCAGAGGTGCCAGACCCTTACTATGGTGGGGCAGATGGATTCCGCCATGTGGTAGATCTGCTGCGGGACGCCTGCGCGGGGCTCCTGGATGATGTGCTGGCGGAAGTTTCATAGGTAGGAGCTGCACGCTACTACGGGCTAAATCAAATTATGATCTGCTGCAAAGCGCACCAGCTCGGCCCGGTTGCTCACCTCGGTCTTGCGCAGCAGACTGCTGACGTATTTTTCGATGGTGCGGGCACTTAGGTGCAGCGCCTCGCCGATCTGGGCGTTGGACAGCCCTTTGGTCAATAGGTTGAGCACCTCCTGCTCCCGGGTAGTGAGGTTGACCATCACCGACTGTACGGGCGCTCTGGCCGGCTCTGGCTGAGGCGGGCGGGCCTGGTTGTGTATTTGCAGTTGCCAGGCCGTCTGCACTAGCTGCGATCGCTCTAGCAAGTTGCGCACTACCGCCCTCAGCTCCTGCAGCTCAAAGGGTTTAGGCAAATAGGCGTCACAGCCCGTTTCATAGCCCCGCACCCGCTCTTCTGTGGTGATGTGTTCGGTCAAGAAGATAATTGGTAGGAGCCGGAACGCAGGCTGGCGTCGCACCTGCTCAATAAATTCATACCCTGTCATGCGAGGCATGCCGATGTCGACAATGACTAGATGGGGCTCGTACTGGCGCACCTTTTCCAGGGCATCTCGCCCATCCCTTGCCTCAATCGTCAAGTAGCCGGAAAGACTCAGGCAGTCACACACCGCTGTCCGAATTCCAATATCGTCATCGGCAACTAAGATTGTCAGGGGCATAACGACGCCTCCCCCAGGTAGACCTGGCGCTTTGGATGCATTCGGGCAATGGCTAAATACGGGTTTACTAAGTATCTACTCGCTGGGTAGTTGTATCGGCAGAAGGCCTGTGTAACGTCAGAAGTCAAGCCTATTGCACTGGCACAGCACCCGGTCCAACCCGACAGATACTCATGGTACGATCGGCGGTGGCAACTGATGGATGAGCCATGTTGAGTCACGCCGGTCTAGCCTTATGCTGGCACAGCGATCGCGCTCATGGCATTAGGTCTGGCTTGAGAATCTAGATTAAATAATAAATAGATGTTAGTGCGCCAGATTTATCTTGCATCATCATAGGAGGAAACTAAGGGCGTGCAAGCGAATCAATCCGCCGATTATTCTACCCAGCGCATTTACGGACAGCAACCCCTGCTGCGTGTCGGTATCATCGGCGTTGGCAGCATGGGGCAGCACCACGCCCGCGTGTTGAGCCTGCTCAAGGACGTTTCATTTGTTGGGGTAGCGGATATCAATGTAGAGCGGGGCCTCGACATTGCCAGTAAATACCGGGCTCAGTTCTTTGAGCAATATACCGACTTATTGCCCCATGTGGATGCCGTTTGCATTGCCGTCCCCACCAAGCTCCATTACGAGGTGGGCATGGCCTGCCTGAAGCTAGGAATTCATGTGCTGATCGAAAAGCCCATCGCCGCCAGCATCAGCGAAGCGGAATCTTTGGTTAACGCGGCGGCCCAGTACCAGTGCGTACTGCAGGTGGGCCACATCGAGCGGTTTAACCCCGCGTTTCAGGAGCTGAGCCAGGTGCTGAAAACCGAGGAGTTGCTGGCCATCGAAGCCCACCGGATGAGCCCCTATTCAGACCGCGCCAACGATGTCTCTGTGGTGCTAGATCTGATGATTCACGATATTGACCTGCTGTTAGAGCTGGTGGGGACGCCAGTTATCCACCTCACCGCCAGCGGTAGCCGCGCCTCCGATTCGGGTCAGCTAGACTATGTCACCGCGACCATGCGCTTCGAAAATGGCATTGTGGCTACCCTCACCGCCAGCAAGGTCACCCACCGCAAAATTCGCCGCATTGTAGCTCACTGCCGCCAGTCCTTAACCGAGGCGGATTTCCTCAATAGCGAAATCTTGATTCATCGCCAGACCACCGCCAATTACTCCACTGACCACGGCCAGGTGCTCTACCGCCAGGACGGGTTAATTGAAAAGGTCTATACCAGCAACATCGAGCCTCTACATGCAGAGCTAGAGCATTTCGTCCACTGTGCTCAGGGGGGCTTTCAGCCCTCGGTGGGGGGAGAGCAGGCCCTCAAAGCCCTACGGCTGGCCAGCCTAATTGACGAGATGGCCCTAGATGATCAGAGCTGGAGCCAGCCCAATATGGATTTGGAATTACTGCAGACCCCATCCTCGGCGATCACGGTCTAAGGGGACGGTTTAAGCGGCGGTTTAGGGGTAGGATCGCTTAAGGTCGCCTGGGGTGCGCCGCTGGTTAGCAATCCCTAGCGCGATCGCTAACCAGGCGATACAACGAGGAACTTAAGTCATGACGGCTGTCACCCGGCCCGCGTTTTGGGAAGGTATTCAGTACTTTGGCGAGCCGCCTGCAGGCTACGATCGCTATGGTCAGTCGCCCGCCATCGGTGAGGGAGCAACCGCGATCGCCTCAGTAGAGGATGACGCATCGGCCTACCAGACCATGCTGTACGCTGACGCCCTGCGCTACTTGACCCTGCAGATTACCGGCAGCAAGGCCTCGGGTCACCCCGGCGGGTTTGCCAGTCAGGCCGAGGCCTATGCGGCGCTGGTGATGCTGGGCCACAAAAATATTTTGACGGAAGTGGGTCACCACGCCCCGGGCTTCTACAGCGCCATGTTCTTAGATAGCTCCTTGGAGGCCATGGGCATCAAGACCGTGCAGGAAATGCGCGATCGCTTCCGGGAGCTGCATGGTCTATTGGGGCACCTGTCGGGCTATATTCCCGGCGTACTGTCGCCAGCGGGACCCTTGGGTCAAGGTCAGCATTTTGCCATGGCGGCGGCGCTGCTCAACTCTGGCACCCTGTTTCCCTTCACCGTGGGGGACGGCGGCCTGGGTGAGCCCTACGTAATGAGCGCCATGGCCCACTTCCACACGGCCTTCCCAAGCACCACTAACTTCCTGCCGGTGCTGGTGTGGAACGGCTACTCCCAAGAGCACCACAGCATGGTCTCCACCTTTAGCAATGAGCAGATGGAGGCCTACTGGCGCGGCAACGGCTTCGATAAAGTGGTGCTGCTCAACGCCAAAGACTTTGATGATCAGGGCCAATCCGGCGACTATGTAGACAGCACGCTATTTTCGCTAGACCAGCGCCTGGCCTTCACTAAAGCGGCGCTGGCGGCGGCCCAAGAGGCGGCCCAGGCGGCTCTCAGCGGCACCTTGACGGTGCTGATTATTAAACAGCTTAAGGGAGCCGGCACCCACGCCCAGGGCTCCAAGTCCCACAACCTGTATGCCTTCCACACGTTGGAGAACCCCGACCTAGTCGGCGCGCTAAAGCGCCGCGCCCTCCCACAAGAGGCCTGGGAGCTGGTGCGCACCAACTGTGTCCGCGCTGGGGGTGGCGCCGCCTCTGAGGTCGCCGTCACCGAGCAGACGCGATCGCTGCCGGATTTGGGCGAGCTGCCCATGACCGAACACCCTGTAGAGGGCGATCGCAAGGTAGCCACCACCGCCATGGGCGAGCTGGTGGCCCATGTGGGTCAGCAGGACCCAGACTTTTTGGTCACCAACGCTGACGGCAACGAGGCCTCCGGCATCAAAAATATCAACCAGGCCCTGAAGGTGCTGCACCCCACCACCGACGACCTATATAACCAGGGGCCCCAGGGCCAGGTGTACGAGCCCCTCAGTGAGGACGCCTGTTCGGGCCTAGCGGCGGGGCTGTGCCTGATGGGGGGACGTACCCTGTGGTGCTCCTATGAATCGTTTGCCATTAATGGTCTGCCCATTTGGCAGACGGTGACCCAGGCCATGGCAGAGCTGCGCCGATCTACCCCCGCTACGGTGACCTTGTTTACCGCCGGTGCCTTAGAACAAGGCCGCAACGGCTGGACCCATCAGCGCCCGGAAATCGAGGCCTATTTGGCAGCGATGATGCGCAACGGCAATATCTTCCCTCTATTCCCCACCGACGCCAACAGCATCCAGGCTTGCTACGCCTGGGCCCTGGAGCAGCGCAACAAGGGCGTACTGATTACCGCCAGTAAGTCGCCGCTGCCCATCCGCACCACCTTTGAGCAGACCAATCAGGCCCTGCGAGACGGTGGG
>JBCCAG010000721.1:0-2494 GCA_039814955.1 Cyanobacteria bacterium P01_A01_bin.135 | reverse complement strand
TTTCTTGCCGGATCGATGTTTGGCAAGCTGAAAACCACTGAATCATCCGGCTTTTGGCAGATTGGCCAATTTCGTAATCGTCGAGTTGGCGGTCGCGATCGCTGACCGACGAAAGATGCCGTTGCTTGAGAGCCTCACTTATCGGTCAGCGATCGCGACCGCCAACTCGACGATTACGAAATTGGCCAATCTGCCAAAAGCCGGATGATTCAGTGGTTTTCAGCTTGCCAAACATCGATCCGGCAAGAAAAAACACCCCACTGCAGTCGGCGCACGAGATTTCATTTTCCCGTTGGGAGGCGAAGAGGGCATCACTCGGTCAGAAGTGCGGTGTGCTCGTGCTTTTGCGATCGCCCAGGCAACCTGCTCCGGTAAAAAAGACGGCATGGCGCTTAGCCGTTGATTCCAGGCTCCCATATAGGTCGACATTGCCCAGTCATGGGAGGCCAAATCACCGCTTTTGGCCACAAAAGGACCCAGAAAATGTAAGAGATGACCAATGATAATCAGCCACAGCAGCCGGGATAACCCGTAATATAAGACTGCAACCGGGCCACTGAACCGCTGCCTGCGCCGCCGGGGTCTGCTGCGGCCGTTACGCTGCTGTACTCTGTCATTCTCTACCATGTTGTACCTCTAGGAGCGGCTACATCAACAGCAGTAGCACCACGACAGCAGCTCCAAGCACCACCGCCGCCAGTAGAGCCTCGGTAAGGCCAGTCTTAGACGCAGCTGTGCGCCGCTTTGACTGCTTCGGGCGCTCCGGTGTGCCTAGGGAAGGCACCGTCACCTCAGCCGCGCATTTTGAGCTAGCGGGCAGGTGATTGACGTGGCTGACGGTGGGGTGATAGACCTTCCCCGACTGGCGAACTGTGATCGATTCACCCGCATAGGGCACCCTTGAACGAACGCTGATGCCCAGGGTTCGGAGGGTTGGCGTCAGGATTTTAACCCGGATGGGAATATCGGCAGGGTTGGAGCGTGGAGAAGACTTAGGGGCTTTGGAGCGCTTTGCCATAGAGATGCCAGTGACTCGCCGTTAGGTATTAGTCTGCCGTCACTGGCTAAATTTGTCTATAGCGTCGTCTGTAGCGATATTCGGTGGCCCCATGGGGTGAAATGGCAGAAAGGCGGGCTTTCATTTACCTCTCTGCCATGCACAAGCGCTTGGTTCGGTGGCGATCGCTAGACTAGGCCTAGATAACGCCAGGCCCCTTGCTGCGCCTATCCTCGTCCTGGGTCAGCTTGCCCGCCTCATCGGTCTGATTTACTGCTTTAAGTTCTTCCGCTCGCTCAGCTTTCCTTTGCTGGTTTTCCTGCTTCAAATCCCCCGGCTCATCAACGTACATTTCTGGTTCAATGGCGTAGTTATTAGCTAAGCCTTCTTGATCGACAGTTTGACCAGCCGTTGTATCCATATCGCTTTGGGGCTTGTCAGCCGTTTGTTTGTAGTCTCCTTCCTCCCGCTCTTTGCGAGCTGCGGTTTCCGCGGGAATGATGTTGGGGTCGTAGTTGTCGGATTTAACTCTAGGGTTGGTCATGGGAAATCTCCAAAGTTTTTGGTAGGCAGTTTTAATATTTACGATGGTCTAACGCACCTGAAACTTGGGGATCACCCACAGGAAAGAGAGAATGGAATTAGCAACAAATCTTGAGGCTGTGGAGACTATAGTGATAGGAGAGGCGGGCTTGGCCCACCCCTCCTATCACAAATTATTCGTAAGCGATTTGCTATATCGATACTAAACCGCTCAACATTTCCACATGCGAGTTATTCTTCAGCGGGTCACCGCCTCCGGCGTCAGCGTCGACGGCCAATCGGTGGGGGCGATTGGGCAGGGCCTTAACCTATTGGTGGGCATCGCCAGGACCGACACCGACGCCGAGCTACAGTGGATGGCCCGCAAATGCCTCGACCTACGGCTGTTCCCTAGCGCCGAGAGCGATCGCTTTGAGCAGTCCGTTCAGGATATCGGCGGTGAGCTGTTGGTGATTAGCCAGTTCACCCTGTACGGCGACTGCCGTAAGGGACGCCGCCCCTCGTTTGATAAGGCCGCTGCCCCGGCGATCGCGAAGGAAAAGTATGATCAGTTTGTGGCCCTGCTGCGGGAAAGCGGCCTGCGGGTGGAGACCGGGAAGTTTGGGGCTAACATGCAGGTAAGCATTGAAAACGATGGCCCAGTCACCTTAATTTTGGAGCGCTAGCTACAGCCGCTCTTGCATTTGCTGCCGCAGGGCCTTGGCATCGGCGTAATCCGGGTTCAGGGCGATCGCTCGCTCCACAGAGCTGAGAGCTTCCTCAAACTGACGCAAGCTCCACAGCGCCGCCCCCCGGTTATTCCAGGCCTCCGGCAAATTGGGCTCTACCGCGATCGCCTGGTCAAAGGCTTCCACCGCTGCCTGGGGCTGCTGCAGGGCCAGCAGGGCCGTGCCCCGATTCGTGAGGATGTCGGCGTTGTCGGGGTCTTGGGCTAAAGCTTGGTCAAACAGCGCC
>JBCCAG010000281.1:0-5239 GCA_039814955.1 Cyanobacteria bacterium P01_A01_bin.135 | reverse complement strand
GTGCTTCAGCATGATCTCCGCCGTATCGAAGTCGGCAATCACCCCGTCTCGCAGGGGCCGCAAGGCGATAACGTTGCCAGGGGTGCGTCCCAGCATCTTTTTAGCGTCTTCCCCCACAGCCAGGGGAGTTTTGTCCTGCTGATCAATGGCAACAACGGAGGGCTCCTGCAGCACGATCCCTTTGCCCGAGACATAGACAAGGGTGTTAGCGGTACCTAGATCAATACCCATATCGCGCGATAACGAGAAGCGGCTTAGTAGGCTCACCGGCAATTCACTCTCCCAAAAGCAGGACTAAATAATATAAAAACCTAAACGGTGTGGATTTTATTACGTTTTTTGGACATCGTCCAGCATACTGTAGCCAGCTTTACCGAGCGATCGCCAATGCCTCCGTCAGGGCAGCATACCGTTACGCTGCCTTTACACTACCTCACTTAAGCGCGGCAATTCCTGCCGTAGGGCACTGGCTATTGACTTGATTTACCTCTATTATGCCTGCTGGTCCAGAAGATTCTGGAGTTTTCTCGATACACTGGACATGGCGAGCCTAGATGATTGATGAATTGCGAAGTGAGAGAAGGGGTGGGCTGCGCCCACCCCTTCTCTCACAAATCACATAGGATTGCTACAGGCAGTATTTAGAGATACACAATATTTAGCAAGGGTTATGGGACTCAACACCGTCAATCTTGTGGGGCGCGCCGGGCGGGACCCGGACGTGCGCTACTTCGAGTCAGGCAGCGTGCTGTGTCGGCTCACCTTGGCCGTCGATCGCCGCCGCCGCAACAGCGACGAGCCCGACTGGTTTAGCTTAGAGCTGTGGGGCCGCACCGCTGAGATCGCTGCCAATTACGTTCGTAAGGGCAGCCTTATCGGCGTCAGCGGTGCCTTGAAAATTGACCGCTGGCAGGACCGCTCCACCGGGGCCGAGCGCACCAGCCCCACCATTCGCGTCGACCGGCTGGAGCTTCTGGGATCGAAGCGAGACAACGAGGCCGGGGGCAGCTACGACGAATTTTAGTTCTGGTCTAAATCCATGCGGGGCACAAAGCTGCGCTCCTCGTCTGGAGTGGGCCAGTCGCTGTTTTCTCCGCCGACTAGCACCCGCCGGATGGGCACATAGTCTTTGCTGAACTGGGCCAGGGTGTTGATTAGCACATCAAGGGCGATCGCATCGGAGGTCCCGAGGTCAAACCAGCAGCGGACCCAGAGGCCGTGGTACTCCAAATCCGACATATTGTGCATGACGGACATCAGGCTGCTATCGGCCTCGTCCTGGCTGTAGGGCATGTAGCTGATGTCCACACCGGCCTCCTGCACCTGCAGATTTTCGGCGTTGAAGCCCCCTAACTTGCCCAAGAAGAACCAGGAATTAAAGATTTCTTCCAGGTACTGCTGCTCCATGCCAACAGGGGCCGTCTCCAGCTCCAGCCAAATCCACAGATCAAATACGTTACATTCTCGAAATTCAACTTCCATGGTCCCCAGCGCCCAAAGCGCTCACGTTTGCTCACTGTATAGACTTACCACCGCAGCGGTCCGCCAAACCGACCGCCTCTGAAATATGCTGCAGCCCAGCCCCATCCAACCGCTGTAGCAGCCCCGCCAGCAGCTGCCGCACCATCCCTGGCCCCTGGTAGATCCAGCCGGTATACACCTGCACCAGGCTGGCCCCGGCGGTGATTTTCTCCCAGGCGTCGGCAGCCGTAAAGATGCCGCCCACCCCAATGATAGGCAGGCTTCCACTGGTGTAGCGGTGGATAAAGCGAATCACCTCAGTAGAGCGCGATCGCAGAGGAGCCCCGCTGAGCCCGCCCCGCTCGTCCCGAGGAAGCTGGCCGGTGCGGCGAATTTTGGGGGTGATGAGATGGTCGCGGTTGAGGGTGGTGTTGGTGGCGATCACCCCGGCGATGCCCAAAGACTGAGCCAAATCCAGCACCGCCGCCAGGTCCTCCCAGGCCAGATCCGGCGACAGCTTCACTAAAACGGGCACACCCGCCGTATTGGCTGCCATCAGCGCCGCCAGAATGGGCTTTAGCTGCGCCACCGCCTGCAGCGATCGCAGCCCTGGGGTATTGGGGGAAGACACATTCACCACTACGTACTCCCCTAAAGGCTGCAGGCGGCCAAAGCTGTAGCCATAGTCTTGGGCAGCCGCTTCCAGAGGCGTCCGCTTAGACTTACCGATGTTGAGGCCTAGGGGAATGGGGTGAGGCTGCTGCCCCCAGTCGCCCTTTAGGGTATCTGCCAGGGCCGCTGCCCCCCGGTTGTTGAAGCCCATACGGTTGATGGCCGCTCGGTCCGCCGCTAGCCGAAATAGGCGGGGGGTGGGATTGCCAGGCTGGGGGTGGCGGGTCACGGTGCCCAGTTCAGCAAAACCAAAACCCAGGCAGTGCCAGGCGCGCGACGCTAGCCCGTCTTTGTCGAACCCCGCCGCTAGCCCCACAGGATTGTTGAACTGGAGCCCCCATAGCCGTTGGGTCAGCCGGGGCGATCGCAGCGAGTAGGTCTCCTGCAGTGCTGCGGCGGCAGGTTGCCGCTGACCGACAGCCCGCAGCGCCGCGATGGACTGGCGCTGCACCCACTCTGGCCCTATCTCTGCCGCAGCACTGGTGGGCAGATGTATCAACCGATAGGGATCAAATACCATAGTCAGGGCGCCTCTTATCAAACCACCCAGCGGCGGCGGTGGTAGAGACCATTATGAACTCTCCAGCGCCAGTGCTATGCAGATTTATGTATATTGCTGCAAAATAGCACTACGGCACTGCGATTATACGGAGTCGATTCAGGGTGATGCACGGTGGTATACAGGCCGAGGGGGGAAACCTCTAGCCGTGGCGGGAAGCACAATAAATTCAGCCCTCGAGGCAGCAGCAAGCGGCTAGACGAGGGACTGAGCGATTTAGCGTGGCAACGCCTAAGATGTTACGAGATAGCCCGACGAGGTACCTAGGGGAAGCAGCTTCTCTAGTCAGCTTCTCCTCACAATCCCGACTGGCCATGACTATCAGCAACGACACCTACGAAACTAGCACTATGAGCGGGCAACAGGTTGACAGGCAACTGATTGCACTGGGGCGTACGCTGCAGGTATTGCGGGACGAAACCAGCCAAGCCGCTCAAATTAACCAGGTCATCACCCATATCGATGCTGAGTTTGACTATGACCTGATCTGGATTGGGTTGTATGACCGTACCACCCGGCAGATGGTGGGGCAAGGGGGGCGCGCCCCCAGCGGCGATCGCCAAGTCCTTACCCAGTCGTTTTCCCTGCCGCCAGGGGACCTATTAGAGCAGGTGATTATTCAGCAGCGGCCCGCTGGCCTGCCTAACCTTCAGGAGGCCCGCGGCGGGCGCTGGCAGAAAATTGCCCAGCGGCTAGGCATCCAGGGAGCGCTGGTGTTTCCTATCCGCTGTAAAGACACCTGCTTTGGGGCGGCTATCTTGGGGGTGAGCTACTGGGGGGTACCGGCCCAGCGCAGCGAAAAAGCGCGGCTGTCAATGCTGTTGGGGGAGCTGGGTGCCGCCCTATTCCGCCAGCAGCAGCAGCAGCAGCAGCAGCAGGTTAAACAAACTTCCACGCCCCTATTGACCCTGCTGTCGGAGCTCAGCCACCTGACGTCAGTAGCCCACCGGCTGACGGCCATCACCCGGGAGACTCACCAGTTCGTCGATGCCAACCGCACCTATATCTACTGGCTCAACCAGCAAGATCGCCGGTTTCAGCACCGCATTGGCCAGCCCGGCAGCAAGCAGATCACCAACCCCAATGCTCCCCGCTCCAGCCCCGATCCCCCCGCGCAGATTGCGGTACAGGCGGTGGGGCAGTTTTACCAAAGCCTGACAGCTAACAATCTTCTGTCCATTAGCGACGCCGGTAGCGCCGCCCAAGCGGAGACCGTCGGCCAACTGATGCAGCAGCTCCAGGTGAAGGCCCTGTTGGTCGCCCCCATCCTGTTTCAGGGGGAGCTGCTGGGGTTTCTGGGGGTAGATAGCCTGTCTCCCCGCCTCTGGACCCCCGAGGAAAAGGCCTATATCGGCGGCGCGGCCCAGCTTGCGAGCCTGATTGCCCCTTTGGACAGCACCGAGGAGACGGTGGACCAGGTGCAGCAAAACCAGGCCTTAGTGGCTGGGGTCTCCCAAGCTATCTACAGCCACGACGATTGGAACCAGGTGCTGCGAGAATCGAGCGATCGCCTGGTGCAGCGCCTTGGGGTGAGCCGCGTTTGGGTACTGGCTTACCGGGAGCAGCAGGAGCGCTTTGATGTTCTCTACCAGCGGCCTGGAGGAACGTCCCTCACTAGCCCGCTGGCCCGGCTCGACAAAATCGACTGGCAGATGCTGCAAAGTAGCGAGGATGCCATCGGCGTTGAGGATGTGGACAGTGACCTGAAGCTGATGGCTTGGAGAGAGGCGTTTCTCGCCGCCGGGGCGCGATCGCTGCTGCTGTGCAGCACCGCCATCAATGGACCCTTACAGGGCCTTTTAGTGGTGGGGGACGACCAAGCCCGCGTCTGGAGTCAGGCCGAGCGGGACGTGCTGCAGGCCGTTGCCCAGCAGGTAGGGGTGGTACTGCGGCAGTTTCAGCTCTACGACGAAGTGGAGGCCCAGGAGCAAATCTACGACTCAATTCAGCGCAGCCTGACCCTCATGCAGGAGACGCCGCAGATTGACCGATTGGAGCAGGCTACGGCGGAGCATATTGCGGATCTCCTTCAGGTACCGCTAGTGGCATTGCTCACCTGGCGTCCGGGGCAAACCGTGGCCCGGCTCAGCGCTAGGGCGGTTTCCCACCGCCAGTTTCAGGTGCAGCCGCAAACCGCTATCAACCTCAACGTCGACCCGCTGGTCCAGGCCGTGCTGCCCCAGGCCAAGGCCATCGTACTGGAGCAGTCACAGCTTACAGCAGAAACCCGCCGCTGGCTGTTTGGCAGTGGGATTGGGCAGGTCTTGGCGGTGACGCTGCGCACGGCCTCCGGCCATGCCCCCAACGGAATTCTGATTGTGGCTGATGCCCCGGAGCGGCTGTGGCTCGATCGCCAAATTAAAACCTTGGAGATTCTCTGCGGGCAGTTAGCCTGGGCGCGACGGTTGGCGATCCTGACTGAGGCCTTCAGCTATCGGCGCGAGCAGCTTGAGCAGCTCAACTGGTACAAGCACCAGCAGCTAGATGGCCTGCACCATGGCCTCAGCCAGCAGACCGCCCAGCTGGTTGCGCTACGCCACCAAAAAG
>JBCCAG010000440.1:0-4053 GCA_039814955.1 Cyanobacteria bacterium P01_A01_bin.135 | reverse complement strand
GGCGATCGAGGTGGTCCGCAAACACACCGCTTCTGACAAATCTGTGGCGGAGTTGCGTAAGGCCCTGGATCAGGTGAAACAGACGAATCAAGAGCTTCGTAGCCGACTAGAGGAAATGGAGGCGCGGCTGAAATAGATAAGGGGCAGGCCTGCCTCAGTCAGACCTGCCCCTTACATGATTCAAACCCTTAAGAGGTTACCACAGGCCGCGCACGGGCTCGCTGGTAGCAGCTGGCGTGGTGGTGGGAGCCGGAGTAGTGGTAGTAGTAGTGGTGGTGGTGGTAGTGGACTCCATCTCCATATCAGACTCCATGGTCATGTCAGACTCCATCTCTGTCTCAGAGTCCATCTCCATGTCAGAGTCCATCTCCATGTCAGACTCCATCTCCGTTTCGGAGTCCATGGTCATGTCAGACTCCATCTCCATCTCGGCCTCCATCTCGGCGTCGCCCTGGCGCTCTAGCTCCTGGCCGCTATCAGGACCGTCAGTGGCCTCGGTTTCGATGGGTCCTTCCAGCTCAGTTTCCGCATCCATCTCAGAAGCAGTAATGCCGGGATTGATCATCATCATTTCCCCATCCGCAGCCATTAAGCCTACCACGGTACCATCCATCACCAGCAGGGTAACGTCATCGCCGGGGATCAGGGCAAGCCCAGAAATCTCTGAGGTGCCAACGTTGATGGTGTCAAGACCAGTGGTATCCTCGCGGTCAACCCGAATCTGGCCGAAGTCAGGGTCAATTTCCCGAACGGTAGCCGACACAAAGGAGGACATGGCCACGACATCGGGCTCGCCGATGGGGCCGCTCAGGACAGACATCATCATGCCGCTCTCGGGCTCAGAAATAGCGATGACGTTACCATCGACGACAACGAGGCTGACTTCGTCGCCCTCGCGCAGCATTGCCACATCTTCCTGGCCGACGTAAATAACCTCCAGCGTGCCTGTATCTGCACGGTCAACGCGAATTTCACCAAAGTCCTCATCTACGTTGCGGACCGTACCGGAGACGGTCATCGCCATCATGCTGGAGGACTGTGCCGTAATTGACGGCATTGTCGTCTCTTCCGACCCGACGGTGGTCTGGGCAAGTGCTGGCGCAGCCAAGACGGAAACAGCGACCGTAGAGGTCAAAAGAATGGAACGTAATTTCATGCAGTACTCCTAATAGTCTTCGCATATTCAAGTGCATTTTCCGTCTAGGTCGGAAATCACTCTTCTCACACCTATGCACTATATATTTTCAATTCTTGCGTCGGCTTATACCTCAGGTTAGAAGCTGTACCTCTACGAAGCAGGATACGCTTAAATGCTAATGCGCAATATGCATAGGGGCAATCTGAGCGCGGTGCCAGGGCCAGCTACAGGTTAGCCATCGTTTCTAGCCATTGATCGTCGAGTGAACAGCGGGCTGGACCTGTGGGATTTGGGCAACCAGCGGTAGCGCCACCTCTACCGTTGTCCCGTGCCCTAACCCGTCGCTGCTCAAGATGATCGTGCCTCCCATGAGCTCGATCAAGTTACGGGATATGGCTAACCCTAGCCCGGTCCCCTCAAACTTGCGGGTTGTGCTGCCGTCGACCATCACAAAAGGGCGAAACAGCTTTTGCTGCTGCGCGGGATCAATCCCGATGCCTGTGTCGGTAATCGACACAATCGCCCAGCGCGCTGGGGCATCTCCATTGGTTTCAATCGCGGTTTCTGTCGCCTCATTGGTGGCCTCAATCGCTGCCGCTGCCCGGGTGCTGATGGTGATCCCGCCCTGATCAGTGAACTTAATGGCGTTATAGATCAGGTTCAAAAATACCTGCTTAAGCTTCGCCCGATCGGCACTGACCACCACAGGAGGCTGCTCCTGGAGCGTTAGCCATAGCCCCTTTTGCTGCGCCCCAACGGTCTGCAGGGCGGCTACTTCGTCCAGCAGCTGATTTAGGTGAATCTCTTCTAAGTTCAAGGACAGCGTGCCCGCCTCAATGCGGGCAATGTCCAGCAGGTCATTGATGATCTTTAGCAGGTGAATCGCGGCTTCGTCAGCCCGCGTCAAGAACTCTAGCTCCTCATTACGGTCGTCGCAGCAGTCGTCTTTGACAAGGCGGATGCAGCCGATGATGGCGTTGAGGGGGGTGCGCAGCTCGTGGGAGGTATTGGCCAGGAATTCGCTTTTCAGTTGATTGGCGGTCTCGGCTTCCTGCCAGGCAGATTCTAGCTCTTGGGCCCGCTCCTCTAGGCGTCCTACCATACGCCGCAGCGCTTCGGCTAGCTGGTTAAGCTCGCGGATATAGAAGTCTTGGGGGACATCGGTGGCGGTGTGCTCGTGAATGTGCCGAGCGAAGTTGCCGAGCTGTTCGATGGGTCGCGCCAAGTCCCGCGATAGATAGAGCATCCCCAGCAGCAGCGCGAACAACAGTCCGCTTGTGAGCACCAGCAAAATTCGCTTAATATCGGCTAGCCCATGGAGTGCCTTATCTAGGCGGGTAACGGCCAGTACCGTCCAAGTTTGATCCTGGGTGGAGCTAACCGTAATGACTGTCGCGTCGTAGCCCGCTAGCCACTGCACCCCATCGCCAGCAAAGTCGTAAAGGTGGCTCGTTCCCCGCTCCCCTTGTAGCGCTTCTGCCATCAGCAGGTCAAATCGGGCTTTGTCTTCTGTCTCATCAATCGACTTTCCTACCTGCTCTGCGACTGGGTGGGCGAGAAACGTCCCCGATTCATCGATCACTGCGGTGTAGCCCACTAAAGAGCCGGGCGAGCCGCTCTCAAGCTGGGTAAGAGTAGCCTGGGCGCTGAGAGTGTAGCGCAGGAGACCATCTGTGCCATAGACCGGCGTGTGAAAAATTAGGTTGAGCTGACTGCGCAGCGACGCGGCGGGCGGGTTATTGAGGCTGGGCTCGACCGTAAGAGACTGGATGTAAAAGCGGTTGCCCAATAGCAGGTTGCGGTTGCGGGGCCAGGTTTGTGCCGCAGCTGCCGCCGAAGGGGCGATCGCTTCAGATACTTGAGGGCGGCGATCGCATAGCCCACTCACCAACGCCTGGGTCTGGATATCCCTGAGCTCCAAACAGACCTCATCTACCGGAATTTGGAGCGCTAGCTGCTCTAGAAACGCCGCAGAGGCTTCTGGGGACTGGTTGCGCAGGGCAGAAGTCTCGCTAGCAGTCACCAGGCTCGTCTGCAGCGCTGCGATCGCCGTCTGAATATTTTCTGCCTTGCGCTCTGCGCTCTCTGCCAAGTTTTGCTGGGCTGTGTACAGTAGGGTAGTGCGCGCTTTTCTAAAGGCAACGACCACGCCAATCAGCAAAATCGGTACGCTGATTAGCAAAATTCTCAGCAGTAGGATTCGCCGGAACGACGGCTGCTTGGAGAGCTTCATACTTGTCCTATGGGAAGGGACATACTGAAAACGAGCAATCGTGGAGGCTGGACCTAGCCCTGCTTGCTGTAAGGCTAGCGGCGAACCTCAGTAATGAATTTCAGCGACAGACCTATAAATAGCGCACAGACTACTCTAATTATCCTAAATAGCGCACAGACTACTCTAATTATCCACGCACATCAGCCAATGCACCGAATAACCCGCCAGACTTCAGTGATCTTTCATACAGACGTCGCTCAAGCTATGTCAGGTCGCCTGTTATTGCCGTAGACCGGCAATTTACCCTGATGATTCTTTTACCCTTTTACCCTAATGATTTAAGAGCAGCGGCGCGCTCCCTGCTAACTAGCTTAGACAAAGTTTATCAAAAAGGATGGCGCGGGAAGACCTCGCCGTTCGCGACAGGGATGCGCCTAGCGCCTAGCTTCCGCTTCCCGCCAGCTTGTATGGTTGTACTACTGCCAAGTGCCAGGGTGCCGTGCTAACACTGAAGTCCAAACTATACGAGCATAAGCGAAGCCGATACCTCAAGCGGACTATAAACGCCGCTGGCTGTATTTATAATCACTGTATAGCCTTGCATAAGCGCTACTACAGAATGTGGGGCAAGCACCTAAGCGCCAACAAGCTCAAAGGCCATATCGCCCGCATTCGCAAGCACAAACCGTTCTGGCAGTTG
>JBCCAG010000247.1:0-5626 GCA_039814955.1 Cyanobacteria bacterium P01_A01_bin.135 | reverse complement strand
CCGGCCGGTCGCCCCTACGGTGGCCGCGCGGCGTAACCTGTATCTATTGCCGTTCCGCCCTGTATCACGACCCTCAACCATGAAAAAACGCGTCACCCTCACCTTCCCCAAGCAGTCGGTCCGGATGCCTATCACCTACCGGCTGGCCAAAGACTTCAACGTTGCCGCCAATATCATCCGCGCCCAGGTGACCCCCAACCAGGTGGGTACCCTCGTCGTCGAGCTGCAGGGGGACATCGACCAAATTGGGGCCGCCGTTGAGTGGCTGGAGGAGATGAACGTCCAGGTGGCGACGCGCCAAGGGGAAATCATCATCGACGAATCCTGCGTCCACTGCGGGCTCTGTACCGGCGTCTGCCCTACCCAATCCTTGACCCTCCATCCTGAGACTTTTGAGCTGCAGTTTGCCCAGAGCTCCTGCATCGTCTGCCAGCAGTGCGTCCCTACCTGCCCAGTGGGCGCTATTTCTACTAGCCTTTAGAGGGCGATCGCCCCGGCAATTGCGCTACAATCCGGGTTGATTTAGCTCCCCCGGTGAGTGAATAAATTCTTGGGGAGTCTGTAGTCCCTGGACGAAAAAAATGCAGTGGTCAAGACGAGTTTGGATGCGGTGGGTTGGGGGCGTTGTGCTTGGCCTGGGGTTAAGCGGTATGGCGGCCTGCAGCTCCGAGCCCAGCGCTACGGGCGGCGACGAGGTGGAGTTTTGGACCATGCAGCTCCAGCCCCAGTTCACGGACTACTTTAATGAACTAATCGCCGAATTCGAGGCCGACAACCCTGGCGTCACCGTCCGCTGGACTGACGTGCCCTGGGCCGACATGCAGAGCAAAATTTTGACGGCGGTCTCCTCGGGTACCGCGCCGGATGTGGTGAACCTTAACCCCGATTTTGCCTCCCAGCTCGCCACCCGCAACGCCTGGCTAGACCTGGGCGATCGCGTTGACCCTGACGCCCAGGCCACCTATCTCCCCAAGATTTGGCAGGCTACCACCCTCAATGACCAGAGCTTCGGCATCCCCTGGTACCTGACCACCAACGTCACGGTGTATAACAGTGCCCTGCTCGAAGAAGCCGGCATTGCTGCTCCCCCTACCACCTACGCCGAGCTGGCGGACGCTGCCGAGGCCATCAAAGATGAGACGGGTAAGTACGCCTTTTTCATCACCTTTGTGCCGGAGGACTCGGCGGAGGTGATGCAGTCCCTAATCAAAATGGGGGTGACCCTGGTGGATGACCAGGGCCAGGCTGCCTTTAACACCCCCGAGGGCCGCGAAGCGTTCCAGTACTGGGTGGACTTATACCAAGACGAGCTGCTGCCCCGAGAGGTGCTTACCCAGGGTCACCGCCGGGGCATCGACCTCTACCAGTCGGGGGAGACGGCGATGGTGAGCACTAGCCCTCAATTTATGGACACGATTGCCCGCAACGCCCCGGATATTTCGGCGGTGTCTGCCGCTGCCCCTCAGGTCACCACCACCGGGGCCCATAACGTCGCCGCTATGAACCTGGTGATTCCCCAATCCACTGACCAGCCGGAGGCGGCCCTGGATTTTGCCCTGTTCGTCACCAACGAGGAGAACCAGCTCGCCTTTGCCAAAGCGGCCAACGTGCTGCCCTCCACCCAGGCCGCCCTGGATGACCCCTACTTCTCAAGTGAGAAAGCCGACGCTGCGCCGGGAGATAAGGCTAGGGTGATCAGCGCCCAGCAGCTCCCAGATGCCGAGGTGCTGGTACCGGCGATGGAGAACGTGAAGCAGCTGCAGAAAATTCTCTATGAGAACCTGCAGGGGGCGATGCTGGGGCAAAAGTCGGTGGACCAGGCCCTAGCAGATGCGGAGACCCAGTGGAATCAGGTGGCTCAGTAGGCAAGATAAGCGCTAGCCCCGGCTGTTGTAAGCCTCCAGCAGCGTCAGTGCGGTCTTCAGCGTATCCGCCTCCTCAATAGGTTTGTCGCGCCGCCAGCGCAGGATACGGGGAAACCGCACCGAGATGCCCGACTTGTGGCGGCTGGACTTGGCGATGCCCTCAAAGCCAATTTCAAATACGTGGGTGGGGGTGACGCTGCGCACCGGGCCGAACCGCTCGGTGGTGTTGCGGCGAATCCAGCGGTCTAATTTCTCGATTTCGGCGTTGTCTAGCCCGGAGTAGGCCTTGGTAAAGGTGACCAGCTCCCGCTCTTGCGCCTCGCCCTGCCCCTTTTTTTTATCCCCCCTTTTTTCATCCCACAGTGCAAACGTGTAGTCCGTAAACAGGTTGGCCCGCTTGCCGCTGCCCGCCTGGGCATAGATCAGCACTGCGTCCAGGGTCATGGGGTCTACCTTGTGCTTCCACCAGTAGCCTCGCTTGCGCCCCACTAAGTACGGGCTATCTAGTGCCTTGAGCATCAGCCCCTCGGCCCCCTCCTGGTGCGATCGCTGCCGCAGCTCCCCCAGCGCCTCCATACTCTCAAAGCTAAACCCCTCGGACACCATAGCCCGTTCCAGGGGCGAGTTAGTAATCACCTGGCGAAGCAGAGAGAGGCGATCGCCCAAGGGCTTCTCTCGAATGTCATTGCCGCCCGCTTCCAGCAGGTCGTAGGCCATGAACCGCACCGGGTTCTCCTGCATCACCTGCTTAGAGACCCGTTTGCGCCCCAGCCGCTTTTGCAGGGCATTGAAGTTCATCGGGCCAGAATTGCCATCAGAGCCGCCGTCTTGCCAGCAAAGGATCTCTCCGTCCACCACAGTGCCCTCGGGCAACTGGGCAAAGTCTGTCGCTAGCTCGGGGAACTGGTGGGTGACCAAATCCTCTCCCCGCGACCAAATGAACACCTCCCCAGCCCGGGAGATAATCTGGGCCCGGATGCCGTCCCACTTCCACTCCGCCCGCCAGCGGGCAAAGTCTTCCTCGGCAAATTTGTCCTCATCGATGGGGGAGGCCAGGAAAAAGGGGTAGGGCTGGCTGGGGGCGGTTTCTGTCTCCGCTTGGCTGACCAGTTGCGCAAAGAATTCTTCCGTGGGCTCAAAGTCCCCCATCAGCCGGTGAGTAACCACCGCCTCCGGTAGGTCGAAGGCCCGCGATAAAGCTCTCACCACTAGCTTGCTGGAGGCCCCTACCCGGAAGGCACCGGTGAGCACCTTGTTGAGCACGAACACCTCAAAGCCTTCTAGAGAAACCCACCAGCTCAGGATTAGCTGCTGCACCTCTTCATCAGTTTCCGCCGCCTTGACGGTGGGAATCACCTGCTCCATCCATTCGTACAGCGGCAGGTCGAGGCGGGCCTGAGTTGGCAGGTTGGCGCTGGGGAGCAAAAGGGCGATCGCCTCCGCGGAGTCTCCCACGTGGGCGTAGCAGTCTTTGAACAGCCACTCAGGGATATCGGAGGACTGCAGGAAGACGTCTCGCAACACTCGGGAGGTGACGAGCCGGCGGCGGGTTTTACCCAACAGTAGGTACAGGGCCCACACGGCGTTGCGGGGCGTTTCGCTGCGGAAGTACTGCTCTAGGGCGGCGACTTTGGCGTTAGTTGATGTAGTGGCGTCTACGGCTTGGAAGAGCGCTGTGAAGCGTTGCATATATTCCCTTTACTTCCCCATCGAGGAGGCGTAGCTCCACTTTACTTCTCATGGAGGGAGGTATACCTTCGGCCTTTGATTGTTTTGTCATTGCCTGCCATATGACATATCAAGAACTCACTCGGCCCGACCCGAGCGGGGAAGCTTTGCCGCAGCCCTCTATCTAACAGCTCTAGGGCCTACGGCTTCGGCTGGTAGTAGACCATCGCCCCCTCATCCGCAACAAAGTGGCAGTCCCGCTGCGAGCGCACAAAGCTGCGCCAAATCGGAGTCTCCGACTTGCGGTAATACTCCCCCAGCACCGGCTTAATCGCCTCGGTCGCCTCCCGCAGATGGTAGTGGGGCATATTTAAGAAGATATGGTGGGCCACATGGGTGCCAATGTCGTGGTGCACCCAGTTCACCCAGCCGTAGTCCCGGTCAATGGTCGAGAGCGCCCCGCGCAAAAACGTCCAGCCCTTGCCGCGGTACCAGGGAATATCTGCCTCGCTGTGGTGCAAAAAGGTCACCAGGTCCAGCCACATGACGAATACCAGGTAGGGCATCACATAGTAGGTCACCAGGGCCACCCAGCCAAACGCCGCCGTGAACCAGGCCAGCAGCCCCACCATGGCAATCAGGCAAGCGGTGCTGGTGAGCACGTCCCACTTCTCGCTGGGCTTAAACAGGGGGCTATCTGGCATGAAGTGGGAGCCGCTGCGCTGGGGCGATCGCTTAAACAAATAGATGGGGTAAGCCAGCAGCGGTAGGGAGAAGCGCACCAGCTTCTGGGGCCAGTCCATGGTGCGATAAGTGGATTCACAGACTGGGTACCAGCTCTCATCGGTGTCGATGTTGCCGGTGTTGGCGTGGTGGGTGCGGTGGCTAATGCGCCAGCCGTGGTAGGGAACAAGCAAAGGTGTATGGCTGAGGTGGCCGATGAAAGAATTCAGCCAGGGCGATCGCGAGAATGAGCCGTGGCCGCAGTCGTGGCCGACGACGAACAAAGCCCAGAACATGGTGCCCTGCAGCACCCAAAAGGCGGGGAAAAACAGCCAAGAATTGAGCGTCGCGGCGATCGCATACAGCCCGGCAATAATGCCCACATCCCAGAAAAAGTAGGCCAGCGATCGCCAGACGACGGGCTCGAAGCAGCGGGCCGGAATCGCATCTCTCAAATCGCTGAGGGTGAATGTTAGCTCAGGGACCTCAGGGAGAGGTGCAGTGCTAGCAACAAGGTCACAATGATTCGGTTTTACAGGCACAAGGATATCAGCAATAGGTTAATCGCTCGTCTGGGCAGGTCAGCCCTCTGAATTCCTAATAAATCTCTACAGCGGTCCTAGATCGCTTATGAACTGTGACGTTAGAGGAGGGGCGAACGCCGCCCGCCCCTCCTCTCATAAATCACTTAGGATTGCTATATCTGAGCGAGAAGCCCGCCAAGATAATACGCCTAAAAAGCCCAGACCATGAGCTCGATCAGTTTACCGCACTGCCGAACGGTATTCGATGGGGTTTATTTTCAACCGCAGCAGATAATGTCAAAGAATTCCCGCCCCCGACCTATTGCCACTAACCCCACCACCGAGCTGGCGAGACAGCGCAACCGGGCCGCCGCTGAGAGAACCCTGCTGGCCTGGATTCAATCAAGCCTTACCCTGCTGGGTATCGGCATCACCCTCGATTACCTTATTCTGCGTGAGCGCCCCGCCACGCTGCCCCTCTTCAACGCTGGGCTGCTCATCGCCCCTTTGGGCCTGTGTCTGTTGGGGCTCGCTACCTGGCAATACTGGCTCTCGGTTCGGGCGGTTCACAGCAGGAGTTCCGGGCTCTCCAGCCAGCTCATGGGGCCCGTCGCCGCCGTCACCGTGGCGCTATTTGGTATTGTTGCCGCTGTGGTGGTGCTGTTTAGAAGCGTCTAATCCTCATCAGGTCAGTGCCTTCACCACAATCCCCACAAACGCCACGACCCCAAACACCAGCAGCAAATTCGCCACAATTAAGCTAATCGATCGCTCTGGAATGTAGGTGTAATCCTCGTGCTGAATATGATTTAGCTCCTGCCGGTGCTGCAGAGAAGCTGCCAGAAT
>JBCCAG010000322.1:0-4918 GCA_039814955.1 Cyanobacteria bacterium P01_A01_bin.135 | reverse complement strand
CTTTTCTCTTACAGGATATTCGCCTGTAGCGATTCGAGCCACGCTCTTGAGAGCGTCCATATTCATCTCTAGCTAACAATAATAATTCTCATCTATGTAGGGTTTTGTGCCGCTGCATACAGGGAGACTCTATGACTAATGGAACCTTTTGGCCCCCGGCAATGCGATCCCTCGGCTGGTCTTTTGAAGCCACGCCAGAGGAGGGCGCGCCCCTGCTAGCGGGCAACAGCCGCTTTAAGGACCTGTCGGGACGGCTGCTGGGGGCTCACGTGGCCCACGCCGGGCTGATTGTCTTCTGGGCTGGGGCTATGACGCTATTTGAGCTGTCGCAGTTCAACCCCAGTCAGCCCATGTACGAGCAGGGCCTAATTCTGCTGCCCCACCTGGCTACTCTGGGCATCGGCGTAGGAGACGGCGGCCAAATCGTCGATACCTACCCCTATTTCGCCATCGGCACGGTGCACCTGATTAGCTCGGCGGTGCTGGGGGCCGGGGGGCTGTTCCACGCGGTGATTGGCCCTGCGCGTCTAGACGAAGACCGCTTCGGCTACGACTGGCAAGACGGCAACAAGATGACCACTATCTTGGGCTTCCACCTGATAGTGCTGGGCCTGGGCGCGGGCCTGCTGGTGCTCAAGGCCGTCCGCTTTGGCGGTCTGTACGACCCGCTGGTGGAGCAGGTGCGCCTGGTGCAGCCTAACCTCGACCCGGTGCGCATCTTCGGCTACCTGTTTGGCTTTAGCCCTAACGGCTGGACGATTACCGGCATGGCCGCGGTGGACAACTTGGAAGACCTGGTGGGCGGCCACGTTTGGGTGGTGCTGCTGTGTATCGGCGGCGGTCTCTGGCACATCGTCTCGTCCCCCATGGCTTGGGCCAAGCAGCGGCTGATTTGGTCCGGCGAGGCCTATCTGTCCTACAGCCTAGGGGCGCTGGCGATCGCCGGATTCAGCGTGGCGGTGTTCGTTTCAGTCAACACCATCGCCTACCCCAGCGTCTTCTATGGCCCGGTTGGCAGCGCCACTGACTCAACTCGGGCGGCGCTGGCCAGCGTCCATGCGGCCCTGGGCTTCTTGGCGCTGCTGGGACACCTCTGGCATGCATACCTGGCACGGGCGGCAACTCGCGGCGAGGAGTACGGCACGCTGTTCGACGTGGTGGCCAAGAATGCGGCAGCGCCAATGCCGGAATCGATGCCAGAACCGGCTGGTTCGGCGTCCTGAAGGGCCGGGCATGGCACTGCCATGGTACGTGTCTAGCGTCTCGGGAGACCCCCTCTAACTCCCCCTTGCTAAGAGGGAGAACTACTGGGGCTTCCCCCCTTAGCAGAGGGGGATTGATGGGGGTAAAGCCGAGATGTAGCGTAGTTTTCCACACTCGCTAAACAGATACCTGCCACGCCCCTGCGCCTAATCCAATAATCCAATTCAACAAGGAGATTAAATTACCCATGACAGCTGTTGACGACAACATCAATACCGACATCCCGTTTAGAGCCGGGAACGCTCGGCTCACCGATCTCTCCGGCAGGCTTCTCGGAGCCCACGTGGCCCACGCCGGGCTCATCGTCCTCTGGGCCGGGGCCATGACCCTATTTGAGTTGCGGAACTTCAACCCCGAGCTGCCCATGTTTGAGCAGGGGCTGATTCTGCTGCCCAACTTGGCCCGCCTGGGCCTGGGTGTGGGCGATGGGGGCCAAATTGTCAGCACCTATCCCTACTTTGTGGTGGGGGCTGTGCACCTGATCAGCTCTGCTTTCCTCGGCGCGGGTGGCCTGTTTCACTCGCTGCTGGGCCCTACTAAGCTAGAGAACATTGACGGTAAAGCAGGAGACTTCTTCGGCTACCGCTGGAACGACACCGACAAAATGACCACCATCATCGGTATTCACCTGGTGCTGCTGGGGCTGGGAGCCTTTCTGTTGGTAGCCAAGGCCATGTCTTTTGGCGGGCTGTACGACCCCGTTAGCCAGACGGTGCGCCTGGTCACCGAGCCTACCCTAGACCCCGCCACTATCTTCGGCTACTTCTTCGGTACTGAGGGCTGCTTCTGGCTGGCCAGCGTCGATAACCTGGAAGACATCGTCGGTGGTCACATCTGGATTGGCGCCATCTGCATAGTCGGCGGCATCTGGCATATCGTCACCAAGCCCCTCCCCTGGACTAAAAACCTGTTCGTCTGGAAGGGGGAAGCCTACCTGTCCTACAGCATCGGTGCGGTTAGCCTGATGGCCTTTGTGGCAACGCTGTTTGTCTCGGTGAACACCGTGGCCTACCCGACCGAATTCTTCGGTCCACCGCTAAAGCTAGTATTCGACCGCTTCCCGGTATTCGTTAGCCCTGACGGGGTGGCAACCAACCGGGTGTGGCTGGCCAATGCTCACTTCTGGCTCGGGTTCTTCTTCCTGCAGGGGCACCTGTTCCACGCGCTGCGGGCGGCGGGCTACAGCTTTAAAGAAGGCCGGGTCACTGAGGAGACCCGCGGGGAGGCGAGCCTAGCATGACCGCCCTTCAATCCAATCCTCTGAAGCCCCTCGGCTTCACCACCGACCCGGCTGACCCCAACGCCCGCGTGGAGCAGTCCCTTGACCCCTACTCCTGGTGGGCCGGTAACTTCCGCTTCGCTGACCTGTCGGGCAAGCTGCTGGGGGCCCATGTGGCCCACGCGGGGCTGATTGTCCTCTGGGCCGGGGCCATGACCCTGTTTGAGCTGTCGCGCTTCAATCCAGCGCTGCCCATGTACGACCAGGGGCTGATTCTGTTGCCCCACCTGGCTTCGCTGGGTATTGGCATCGGTGCCGGCGGCGAAGTGACTAGCCTCTACCCCTACTTTGCCATCGGCATGGTGCACCTGGTCAGCTCTGCGGTTCTAGGTGCGGGGGGCATTTATCACTCAGTGCTGGGGCCGGAGAAGCTGGACACCGACGGCTTCGGCTACGACTGGGAAGACGGCGACAAGATGACCACCATCGTCGGCGCCCACCTCACCCTGCTCGGCGCGGGGGCGCTGCTGCTGGTGCTCAAGGCCACCACTTTCGGCGGGCTGTACGACCCGGCTGTGGAGAACGTGCGTTTGGTTACGGAGCCCACCCTCAATCCGCTGACAATCTTTGGCTACCTGGTGGGCATTACCCCCGAGGGCTGGACGCTGAAGGGGATGACCGCGGTGAATAATCTGGAGGACGTGGTAGGGGGACACATCTGGGTGGCCATCCTCTGCATTGGCGGCGGTATCTGGCACATCGCCACCACCCCAACTCGGTGGGCACAGCGGGTGCTGGTGTGGTCCGGGGAAGCTTACTTGGCCTACAGCCAGGCGGCCCTGGGCTACATGGGATTGCTGGCTGCCGCCTTTGTGTGGTTTAACACCACGGTGTACCCCGAGGTGTTCTACGGCCCTGCCGGAACCACGACGGCAGACGGCGTGATTACCCCCAGAACCTGGCTGATGCTGTTCCACATCATCTTGGCCTGCCTACTTCTGGCGGGGCATCTGTGGCACGGCTTGCGGGCGAGGGCGATCGCCGCTGGATTCAACTTCAGCAAAATGAGCTTCAACCAGGGGGCACTGTACGGGGACTCCCAATTCAATAGCGCCTCCCTCTTTGAGGGCATTGTGCAGCCGGCCAAGCTCAATCCCCAGGTGGGCAACCTCGCCACGCCCCTCAACGCCAGCGTTGCCTCTAAGAGCTGGCTCAACAACCTGCCCATCTACCGCCAGGGGCTACCCCCCATTGCCCGGGGGCTGGAAATCGGCATGGCCCACGGCTACCTGCTGCTGGGTCCCTTCTTAAAGCTGGGTCCCTTGCGGGACACCGATAGCGCGCTGGTTGCGGGGGGCGGGGGTGCTGCGGGGCTAGTGGTGATTCTGAGCGTTTGCCTATTCATCTACGGGCTAGCGGTGTTTGACAGCCGCCGTAAGCCCAAAGGTGAGCTACCCGAAAACCTGCAAACCTCTCGGGGCTGGAGCCTGTTTACATCGGGCTTTCTAGTAGGCGGTGTGGGCGGCGTCATCTTTGCCTGCTTTGTTCTGTTCGAAGTTGCGCGGGCTGGGCTTGCGTAATGGGGTGCGGGAGCTAGACGCGTCGATGCGTGGACGGACTAAACCATGCCACCAACTCTCCATTGACGCGTTTACTCCTTTTCTCAATCGCGACTGGGGGTGGCCTTGCGCCACTCCCCTAAGTTCACGCTTCACCTAATCGAGAATCTTTAAGAATTGGACGATGACACTTCCTCAGTTAACCTACGCACCCACAAGCCAGAATCAGCGGGTGACTGGCTTTGACACAGCGGGTGATGAGCAGCCACGTCAGTACAGCTCCGATATCCAGTCTGGCGCCGAAATTGACGAAATTGTCTGGGCAGCGTACCGGCAAATTTTTAACGAACAGCAGCTCATCAAGGCGTATCGGCAGCCCGTGCTTGAGTCTCAGCTTCGTTATGGGCAGATCACCGTCAAGGACTTCATTCGAGGGCTGCTGCTGTCTGACTCATTCCGACGACTGGTCTATGACGTCAACAGCAACTACCGCTTTGTAGAGCTGTGCATTCAGCGCGTACTAGGGCGATCAGCGTACGGCGATCGCGAGACCATGGCCTGGTCCACCGTGCTGGCAACTCAGGGGCGGCAGGGCTTTATTGATGCCCTGCTCACCAGCGACGAGTATTTGGACAATTTTGGCGACGGCCTCGTCCCCTATCAGCGGCGGCGCATCCTGCCTCAGCGCGAGCAGGGCGATCTGCCCTTTGCCCGCATGGCCCGCTACGACGGTTACCACCTAGAGCAGCTCTACCGCACTGGGCAACTGCGGCGACCCTACCCAAGCATTGCTGATGGCAGTGCGGCGGTCTACCGGCGGGTATTGGCTTTCGTGCCTGCCAGTGCCGCTGCCATTTTGGTAATCACGCTGCTGCTG
>JBCCAG010000489.1:0-3749 GCA_039814955.1 Cyanobacteria bacterium P01_A01_bin.135 | reverse complement strand
GCATCCTGCTGCTTCAGCCAGGCGATGTAGTCCCGATAGGGGCGCGGAGAGGCTAGCGCTGGCGATCGCCCTTGCTCAAAAGCCTGGTAGGCCACCAGCAGCTCTCGCAGCAGCAGCGGCACCGACCAGCCATCTAGCAGCAGGTGGTGGTAGGTCCAGATGATGCGGTGGGTATCGGTAGCGAGTTTAAAGGCGGTGACTCGCATCAGGGGCGCTGCCGAGAGGTCAAAGCCCCGGCGGCGATCGCCCGCTAGCCAGTCGGCTAAAGCCTGCTGTGGGTCGGGCTGGGTCTGCCAGTCTTCTAGGGCGATGTGCAGCTCGGCCCGCTGCCCCACCACCTGCAGCGGCGCTTCCAATGAGTCCCACACAAAGGCGGTGCGCAGCACCCCGTGCCGCTGCACCAGCCACCGCCAGGCTTGGGAAAATGCTTCGAGGTCGAGGGCTCCTTTGACGGTGAAGCCTACCTGCACCACATAGGCCCCCGAATCCGGGCCGTAGAGGCTGTGGAACAGCATGCCCTGCTGGGTCGGGGAGAGGGGGTAGATATCTTTAACCGCTGGCGTCATCGCTGCCCTCCCTGAAACGTCACGCTGCCCAGCACCGCTTCTAGGGCAGCCTGATCGAGGTCCGCCAGTGCGAAATCCTCGGGGCTATACTGGGCGCTGGCCGTCTGGCAGTGGGCAATCAGCGATCGCAGCTCTGCTAGATACTGACCCGCGAGCGGCTCCACCACAGCGCTGTGGTAATGGCTATAGGTCCAGGCCACCTGTAGTTGCCCGCCCCGCACCCCAGCATTGATGTCGATCAGGTGCGATCGCCGGTTGCGTTTGTCGCTGGTGGCCCCCGGCGTTTCCAAAAGGCGAAATTCGCCCGTCGGCAAGGCGTCAAACTGGCCTAGATAGTTGAAGCTCACCTGGGGCTGCACCGCCAGCGCTTCATCGTCAGCGTCACTCGGTGCTAGACCATAGCGCAGCAGCCCGTAGCTGAGGCCCCGGTGGGGCACCTGCTGAAGCTGGGTTTTGACGGCGGCAAGCTGCTCACCCAGATCATTACCCGTAAGCTGCAGCCACAGCGGGTGCAGACAGGTAAACCAGCCCAGGGTACGGCTCAGGTTCAGCTGGCCCCCCAGCGCTTCGGAGTGCCGCCCGTGGTTCTCTAGGGTCAGCAGCAGCGATCGCTTCTCGGTCCAGCGAGTAGAGGTGCGCAGCAGCGCCGTCAGCAGCAGGCCCTCGATTTGGCTGCCGTCTGTTGCCTCTAGCAGGGCCTGAGTTTCCTGGAGGGCGAGGGTCGTAGTGCGCGTCTTGGCCACGGCCTCATCGCTGCCCTCTAAAGGTAGGGCTGGCTGAGGGAGGCTTTGCCAGTGGGGGCGCGCGGCTTCGCAGCCTTCTGCCGCCGACTGCAGCCAGGTGGCCCACTGCTTAAAGGACTGGGTTTTGGGCAGGCTCAGGGAGTCCTGGATATTTTCGCGGTAGGCGAGCCACAAATCGTCCAGCAGAATCCGCCAGGACAGCCCGTCAATGATCAGGTGGTGGACCACGACCAGCAGGCGAGATGGGCGGTTGCCCAGGTCAAAACCGCCCACCCGCATCAGCGGCCCGGTTTCGATATTGAGGCTGGCCTGCAGCTCATTGGCCAGCGCCTCAACTTCCTGGTCCTGATCGGGTGACGCCGATAGATCAAACCACCGGACTGGCTCCACTGCCGCTGTTTCGGTGAGCCGCTGCTGCCAGCCCGCCTCGGTTGGCGTAAACCGCAGCCGGAAGGCGTCGTGGGAGGCCACCACCGCCTGAATCGCCCGGTCTAGGCGATCGCGGTCGATTTCGGGTAGCTCTAGAAAGACAGCCTGGTTAAAGTGGTGCGGGTTGGCTAGCTCCTGCGCAAAGAACCACTGCTGAATCGGCGTCAGCGGCACCTCACCCAACTCAAAAGTTTCTGCAGGGGCATCGCCCGTCGTTTCCGCCACCGCCGCCAGCGCCGCAATTGTCTGGTGCTGAAAAATCTGTCGGGGCGACAGGGAGATGCCCATCTGCGCCGCCCGGCTCACCATCTGCAGCGCCAGAATCGAGTCACCCCCCAGCTCAAAGAAATTGTCCTGGGTACCTACGGTTTCTAGCCGCAGCACGGACCGCCAAATGCTACTTAGGGTTTGTTCTACCAGCGTCTGGGGAATGGTTTGTGCAGTAGAATTCCACGCTGGGAGTGGCAGTGAACTTAGAGCATTGCGGTCTACCTTGCCGTTGGCGGTCAGCGGCAGCGCGTCCAGGGGAACGATGGCGCTGGGAAGCATGTAGTCGGGGAGCGTTTCCGAGAGGAACTGGCGCAGCGTAGAGGAAGTCTCAGCGCTGCCGGATTCCAAAACCACATAGGTCACCAGCCGCTTGCCGCCAACCTCGTCTATCCGGGAATTCACCACCGCCTGCTCGACGTCTGGGTGACCCAGCAGCGCTGCCTCAATTTCCCCCAGCTCAATGCGAAAGCCGCGAATTTTGACCTGATTATCCAAGCGACCCAGATATTCCAAAGCGCCGTCGGGGCGGTAGCGGACGCGATCGCCGGTTCTGTATAGAACGCCAGCCCCCAGCCCTGGATGGTTCTGAAATGGGTTGGGCACAAACCGCTCCGCCGTCAACTCAGGTCGATTCAGATACCCCCGTGCTAGACCATCTCCGCCTACGTACAGCTCTCCCGGCACCCCCACCGGAACCGGCTGCAGCTCGGCATCCAGCACGTAGATCTGGGTGTTGGCAATGGGTCGCCCGATGGGGGGAGAATTTTCACCTGAAGCACCCAAGCTCTCAGCGGTGATGGGGTGGCAGCAGGTGAAGGTAGTATTCTCCGTCGGGCCGTAGCCGTTGATTAGCCGCGTGTGGGGTAGCTCAGCCAGGGCTTTACGGACGTGAGCGCCCGAAAGCACGTCGCCCCCGGCCAAAAGCTGGCGCACCGGGCGCAGGGCGCCCAGCCGCTCGTCCACCATCAGGTGAAACAGTCCGGCGGTGAGCCACAGGGTGGTGATATCGTGGCGGGCGATCGCCTGGGCCAGGTCTTCTAGAGACGGCGAGGCGGGCATGAGGATGAGCCGACCGCCGTTGAGCAGCACCCCCCAGATTTCAAAAGTGGAGGCGTCGAAGGAGAGGGAGGCCGCCTGCAGGAAGACTTGATCCGCGTCGAAGTCGGCGTAGTTGGTATCTTTGACCAGCCGCACCACGCCCCGGTGGGGGGTGCAGACGCCCTTAGGCTGCCCGGTGGAGCCGGAGGTGTAGAGGATGTAGGCTAGGCTGTCAGGGGCTGTGGTGCTGGGAAGGTTGGCGGTACTGTTCTGGGCGACGGCTTCGGTATCTAAGGCGACCAGCTCGCAGCCGTCCGGCAAATCAGCAGCTTTGGCAGCAACCACCCGACTCAGGCCAGCATCCGCAGCCATGAAGCGGAGGCGATCGCGAGGATAGCCGGGGTCGAGGGGCAGGTAGGCTCCCCCCGCTTTAAGGATGGCCAGCATGGCCACAATAGTTTCCAGGCCGCGCTCGGCCCATAGGCCAATGGGGCTATCTGGGGTAACGGGCTGCAGGTGTCGCGCTAGCTGGTTGGCCCGGGCGTTCAGCGCCTCGTAGGTAAGGGTCTGGTCCCCGAATACTAGGGCGATCGCCTGGGGCGTTTTCTCTGCCTGCTGCTCAAAAAGCTGATGAATGCAGCGATCGCTCGGGTAGGCCGTCTGGGTCTGGTTCCACTGCTGAAGCTGACGGCGCTCCGCTTCG
>JBCCAG010000298.1:0-5115 GCA_039814955.1 Cyanobacteria bacterium P01_A01_bin.135 | reverse complement strand
TTAGAAACGTCGGGGTCTATGGGCTCCGGCGTTTGTTGTCTATAAAGATTTGACCCCATGGCGACCCCGCAGCCTATTCAAATACAGCTCAACGGCGAAACTAAGACCTGTGATGCCGCCATCCTCCTACCGCAGTTGCTGGCCTCGATTGGCCTCAACCCGCGCCTGGTTGCCGTGGAGTACAACGGCGAAATCTTGCACCGCCAGTACTGGGAGACGACCCAGATGCAGCCGGGCGATCGCCTGGAGATTGTCACCATTGTGGGAGGCGGCTAGGCTGGCGTTAGGGCGATCGCCGCAGGTACGGTAATTGCCACCTACAATCCCCCCTTCACCGGACGCGTAATTTTGTCAAAAGCGCTACG
This sequence comes from Cyanobacteria bacterium P01_A01_bin.135, assembly GCA_039814955.1. Classification (GTDB taxonomy): domain Bacteria; phylum Cyanobacteriota; class Cyanobacteriia; order CAKZMO01; family CAKZMO01; genus JBCCAG01. Next base: position 4,750 of record JBCCAG010000298.1, on the reverse strand, counting down.
GTAAAGATAAACCTGCTGACGATTGTTATGAGACAACTTTTCAAGATCCGGTTGCCCGGGTTCAAGTCCCTCGCTAAGGTGGCGATCGCCTTTGGCTTAATGGCCGTTCTTGTATTTGGCCAAGCAGACTCTGCCCTAGCGGCGCGGGCCGGTGGCCGCATTGGTGGCGGCAGCTTCCGCTCTGCCCCCCGCAGCTACAGCGCTCCCCGCAGCTACAGTTCACCCCGCACGGCTCCCTATGCCGGTCGCGGCTATGGCTACGGCGGCGGTGGCTTTGGCTTCCCCTTCCTGATTCCGTTCTTTGGGTTTGGCGGTGGCTTTGGCGGCCTGTTCACCATTTTGATCTTTATCTCGGTGGCCAACTTCATCGTCCGCAGCTTCCGCGACGCGGGCGTAAATGAGGAGTATGGCTACACTGCTTCTAGCCCCAAGCTTTCGGTGGCTAAAGTACAGGTGGGTCTATTGGCTGAGGCCCGCTACCTGCAGCAAGACCTGAACCGTATGGCGGAGTCGGCAGACACCAGCAGCTCGGCTGGGCTATCCCAGGTGCTGCAGGAGGCGACGCTGTCGCTGCTGCGCCATCCTGAGTATTGGATCTACGCTAACGCTGATTCTAGCCAGGCGCGGTTGGAGAGCGCTGAGGCCCAGTTCAACCGGCTGGCACTGACCGAGCGCAGCAAGTTCACCGGGGAGACGGTGTCGAACGTGAACAATGTGTTGCGCAGCGCGGATGGTGATTCTAGTGCTGGGAGTGCGATCGCCCCAACCGAGTCTGGCGAGTACATTGTGGCGACGCTGCTGGTAGCAACGCGGCGCAAGCTGGACTTCCCTAAGGTGTCTTCACCGCAGGATCTGCGGCAGGCGCTGAGCCAGGTGGGTTCGGTATCTGGGGATGAGATGGTGGCGCTGGAGGTGCTGTGGTCGCCCCAGGCGACAGGTGAGACTCTGACCGCGGATGAGGTGCTGGCGGAGTATCCGAATCTAGTTCGCATCTGAGCCTGATTTAAATAATGGTTTGTAGGGCGGGAGCTGTACGGCTCCCGCTTTTCGCTTTTTATAAGGTTAGGTGAGGGCGACAAAATAGGGTAGTACCAGATGTTCAATAGGCTATGCGGCGAGTTGGTGCGACGTCGACGAGGATCCCGACTCCTAGCTTGTCGACGCTGGAGTCCCCGCTGTTTCGGGGCAGCATTTCACGTTGGCTGTATCCACTATTGCCGCGAGCATCGCTGTAGTCGCGACGAGCCCGAGAAACAGATACAGACCGCCCGGCCCCATTTGCTCCATCGTGAGGCCGGCGGCTACAGGACCGCAAAGTGCCCCAGCGTTGTAGGCAAGGAGGCCAGCTGTGGTAGCACGGATAACTTCGCGCTCGCCGACAGCGTCGACGATGCGTGCCAAACTGAGGGCATAGAGCGGCACAAGGCAGCCGCCCACAAACACGCTGGCAATAATCAAAACGACGACACTGGTTGGTTTGGTAATTATGATGAACGCACAGGATGCTACTGCGACGAATGACGCAGCAACGGCCACCGGCATCCGCCGCTGTCGATCAGCCAATGCGCCAATGGGGATCTCACTTATCGCTGGGGCGACCAGCACGATTCCAACAAAAACTGCGATCATCGCCGGCGCCAAACCTGCATCCTTTGCATAGATGGCGCTGAGGCCATAAAAGCTTGCGTTGGCGACGCCGCCGCAGAATGCTACGGCAAGCGGTAATGGAAAGCAGCGCGCGATGCTTGTGAGACCCGCTGATAGATCGCGAGAGCCCGTTCTAGAATGTGGATCTGTCGCCCTGAGGACAGGCACAATCGAAAGGCCGTAGCCGATAGCCACTACTGTAAAACTGGCTGTTGTGGAACCTGCAATAATCAGCAACGGTCCAGCGCCGGTCGCGAGCAGGCGTATGGTCTCGTAGAGCGCAAAAAGTCGGCCGCGGGTCTGGCGCGTGCCGAGCGCAGACATCCAGCTGTCCATAACGATGTAGTAGCCGCCGAGGGCATACCCGCCAAGGAACCGAAGTGAAAGCCAGATGTCTGGGTCGTCGAACCTGCTCAGCGCGAATGCCGCCGCTGCAGCCAGCGTCGCAATCAGCACGAATGCTGCTTTATAACCAATACGATTGACCACCAATCCATAGGTCAGCGCGCCGATGACTGACCCGGCGTAGTAGAGCGAGGTGACGGAACCGATGAACGCTTCGCCGAAGCCCAGGTTGTCGAGTTTCAAGGCGACCAATGGGAAAAGCGCGCCGGTTGCTAGTGCAAACAGTGGAACTGCGAGCAAGGGCCATATGACCTTGCGCAACCTAGATTTCTTGCACCACTGGCTGGCCATATTAATTTACTGTAATCCGTAATTTTTGCATTATTGCACGCTTGCGCTATTATGCAAATATGCAGTCTACGGAAGCCATAGCTAGATTACTGGCCCTCGGCCAGCCCACCCGGTTAGCTGCCTATCGCCTGCTTGTGGAACATGAGCCGGTTGGGCTGCCGGTAACCGAAATCGCGCAGGGGCTCGGCGTCAACCTCTCGACCCTGTCTCGACATCTCGCGCAAATGGAGCGAGCCGGCCTGCTGCAATCGTCGCGCCACGATCGCCAAGTCTTCTATCGCTGTAGCGCGACTGGCTTGGAAGACCTCGTGACATTTCTAACCGAAAATTGCTGCGGGGCCAGTGCTGCCAATGCTGGAAGCTGCCACGGTGAGTCAAAAACCGACAAGCGCGATCGCAAATCACCGTAGGTTGGGTTTGAAGAATGAAACCAAATATGGCCATTGCTACAGAATCTTGCAAAGGGACTCACCAGCGCCTTGAATTTGCTGAGTTTCGCTGGCACTTCAACTCAATTTCGAGCTTAATGAAAACTTCAAAAGCCAAGTTCAATCTTCAGCTCAGCCCAAAATCTCCTCAACCGCGATCGCCCTCTCCCCAAAGCATTCAAAAGCAATGACCTCCCCCCGTCCAAACCGCTACGCCTGCCGGTACCCCGCCTCGCTAGGCTCCCGATAAACCTCTGCAGTCCTACCCTACAGGTCCACAATTCACACCTCAGCAATGCTATTGCGGCTATAGAGCGGCACCTTCACGCTGCGGTCAAAGGCCATTGTCATATCAGAAACCTCCACCACTGGCGACATCTCAACAACCTCTCCCACCAGTAAATATCCTAGAAATGTTTGTCGAGGTGAGCCTGGAACCGAGCAAAATCGCTCTCAATACCTGGGTTCTTCATCACATCAAAGCAGGCAAAAGTCTCCAGGGGCTGCATGCCAAAGAACTTAAAGTTTAAATGCATCGGCCAAAACAAGTCATCTAGTCCCTTACCTTCAAAAAACCATTGACTTGGGTCATCAAATGCCTGTTTAGGGGCGTTTAGGGTGAGAGAGAGCATATATTTCTTATCCGACAGCGTACCACCGGTTCCATATTGCTTGCTCGGGTCTTTGCGGGTTCGGCCATCACCATCGCAAAGCCGCCCATCCATACCCGCAGAGTAAACGTAATCCATGTAGCGCTTAAAGCTCCACGGCACCTCCATCCAGTTCACCGGGCTTTGTAAAATCAGCACATCTGCCCATTGGTGCTTGGCAACTTCTTGATTAACGTCGTAATCGTCCTGCATCGTGGTGATTTTAACGTCGTAGCCTTTATGCAGCAGAGTGGTTTTAGCTTTGTTGACCAACGTGGCGTTCAGCTTGCCTTCTGAAAAGGGGTAGGCCTCGTGGGCATTGATGATAAAAACGTTCTTCATGGCCAAATTGTCCTGTGAAAATTGGTTGAAAAGGCGAGCATTCTGTAGGGGAATCGCAGTGCCATGGCCCTTACCGCTAGAACCGAGACGCATTCTCCGCTTGAGAGGCGGCTTCATCACCTTTACCAAAGAAGGCCGGGAAAGGCTTAGGAATGGTGACGGCCTTTTGCGTCGCGGGTCGGGCGTCGATTCGGTCAAACCAGGCCTTTAAGTTATGCAGCCCGTCGACTGAGACCTTAGCCCAGGGGTGCGATCGCGCCCAGGGGTAGGTGGCTATATCCACAATGGTGAACTCATCTCCCAATAGGTAAGCTTTGCCCGTCAGTTGCCGGTCTAATACCTCCAGCAGTCGTCGCGACTCCGTCACATAGCGATCGATGGCATATGGATCTTCGTTCCCTTTCGGAGCCGCAATCCGTTGAAAGTACATAGCTTGGCCCATTATGGGACCAATGCCGGACATTTGAAACATTAGCCACTGCAGCGCTTCAGAACGCCCTTTCTCACTACCGGGCAAGAACTTCTGATACTTCTCAGCCAAATACCAAAGAATTGCTCCTGACTCAAAGACGGCAAAATCATTATTGCCCCGATCGACAATGGTTGGAATCCGGCCATTAGGGTTGAGCCGCATGTACCACTCAGACTTCTGCTCTTTTTTGCCAAAATCGATGTAGGTGAGCTCATACTCAACTTCGGCCTCTTCTAGAAAAATGACGGGCTTCCAGCCGTTCATTGTGGAGGCGGTGTAGAGGTGGATATCTGGAGTGGGCATTGGGTCTCCTCATCAACGGGTCTACTGAATTTCCTAACGTCAACCCCAACCTTCAAAGCCAGGTTGACGCTCTAGTACTTAATGGCGGAAATAGACCTATGCTTTAGGGGAGAAGACTAACCGAGACATAGAGCCATGCCCCGACAAGCCGCAGATCCAATAAGGCTGAGTGATTTGGAGCGTTGTGAGTTAGAGAAGCTGGTGAAGCGACC
>JBCCAG010000487.1:0-3784 GCA_039814955.1 Cyanobacteria bacterium P01_A01_bin.135 | reverse complement strand
GCGATCGCCACTAGTCTAGGTTAGCTTGGGCGACCCCACCACTTGACGCTAAGGGTGGCTACTCGTCCTCTGATAGCAAAGAGGAGTACATATCGCGGTCATCTGTGTAGGCATCTAGGCGGCTGCCCCGGCGAGATACCCTCGGCGGGGAGACAGTTTCAGCAGCGGCGGTGGCAGCAGCCCCCTCAGACAGGGTCGCCGTTACGCTGGGCCCGACAATACCGCCAGAGATGAGCACCTTAAAGGCATCCTCGATAGAAATTGCCAGGTTAATCACATCTTTCTCAGGCACAATGGCGTACCAGCCGCTAGTGGGGTTCGGCGTCGTAGGAATGATGACGCTCAACATGCGTCCGGGGCTTTTCGCCGGGCTAAGCTCTGCGCCCACCGTACCCGTGACAAACGCCATCGCCCATATGCCCCGCCGGGGATACTCCACCAGCACCACGCGCCGGAACTTATTGTTTGAGTCTCGCAGCAGGGTCTCTAAAATTTGCTTGAGGGTCTTGTAGACTGAGCCCGCCAGTGGAATCGCCTGCAGCAGGCGTTCCCCGAAGTCTAGTAGCCACTGGCCGACTATGTTACGGGCCATGAGGCCAATCAGCAAGATAAACAGCAGCGGCACTGCCAGACCCACCACTAGGTTGATCAGGTACACCAGGATGGGATGCAGATCGTGGAAGGGATTCAGCTGCTTGGGAATGCGGGTCAGAAAGTCAATGACCCAGGTGGCAATGGTGTAGGTTAACCAAATGGTCGTGGCTATGGGAATAATCACCAGTAGCCCAGCAATGAGGTCATTCTTCAGATCCTGTTTGAGATGTTGAAGCACAATGCTCCTGCTGCCTTCCAGCTCTTATCGCCTGTTGCCACATTAGACCACCACAGCGCTATCTGAGCTAATGAGTCGGCCTAATCTATATCTTTGTTGTAGCGCATTTTTGCGTATGTAACATTTCGTTACGCTTACAAAGCGCCTTTTAGGGTTAGTCCTTACGGCGGAACCACCTGAGGCCGCTCCAGCCCAAAACGCCGTAACCAATGGTAAGCAATACGCTGCTAAGACCGATACGGAGGTTTGACTTCAGCGCGTCACTTTTGATTTCATCGATTCGCGTTTCTCGCTGGTCGCTAATCTCACTCTGCTGGCCGCTACGGACATCTGCCGCCTGACTCTCCAACCCCTGGAGGTAGGTTTCAAGCTGCTCTGGGTCGTCCTCAAATTCCTCTAGCACCGCGGCATCTTCCTGGGATATAAGCCCCCGAGAGACCGCCTGATCCCGTAACTCTGGGTTGTCTAAGAGCTGAGTAATCAGGGTGCGCCGCTGACCGATCTGGGTGTCGATCTGGGTCTCTATCTCCTGCTCTGCCTGGGCGGTCCGTTCGGCGATCGCCTCTAGCTGATTTGACTGCACCGCCGCCACGTTACTGATGTGGAGCACAATCAGCAGCAGGTAAAACGCCGACAGTACGCAGGATAGGATGACCGCAATCGTCGGCCACAGGCGTTTGACGCTGGCAGTGAGGGACTTGACCCAAAACCCGGCCAAAAACAGCGCTAATCCGAGCAGGGGAATGATGCCGCGATCAACAATTTGGGTGGTAAATCCCAAAAGCCACTCACGGTCCTGCGGGGCGTAGGGCATGGGCAGCACGAGCATGTCGATAAAAGCGGCAAGGGCCATCACGATCCCAACTACCGTCAAGGCAATGGCAATTAGCGGAGACAGTTGGCGACTTGAGAGGTCTTTCATGGGAAAAAGGGTTGAACTATCGAAGCGGTGACGGACAAATGCTACAGGGGTAACCGACAAATGTAGGCGGTTGCTGGTAAGGCCAGCATACGCGACAGATAGGCCTCCAGACTAGCTTCAGCATCGGTGCGCTTTAAACAGGGCGATAGCCCAGTCCGCCCAGAATAACTTTCCAGACTAACTTTCCAGAATCGCCCTAATCACTAGGCAAAGCCGATAGCGCCGAGCGGGACGCTGCACAAGCATCCTGGCGGGCGATCGCCACACCGCAAGAACTTCTGTCGCATTGCGTTGCGTTTATTGTAGTTTCCCAAAGTTATCTAACCCCCGATCAGCATCCTTAATGAGATTATTAAATAATCATTATGGTAGTGCAGGTTTTCTATGTGTTGAGATAATGCAACTTACTCATACAATGGGTGATAGGGAATCATAGCAACCCATCTAACAGCGGCTTGGCGATTCGGTTGAGCGGTTGGGATAGGTGTTTACAAATCACAAACGCCGTATTGAGTAAAGGTTATAGGTTATGTCAGAGCAAGCAACGAACGACCATGCGGAGCACCAAGAGGCCCCTGCCGAGCAGGAGAACCAGGCCAACGGTAGCGCAGATTCTGGAAACGGCAGCCACGCAATCGAGCTAAAATCGTCTCGGGCTCTGGCTGGGCGACCTGTGAGTGCCGACGATGTAGAAATTGTCGACACGATGTCCTTCTCTGGCATTCGGCCCATCGGCGCTAGCCACCTAGATGTTTACGACACCCTGATGGGTGGACGTCCCATTGAGGCGAACCACTTTACCGTTGTGGATACCGATTCCCTGCCGGGCCACCGCCCCGTCTTTGCCAATGAGCTGACGGTGGTGGACGCCGACACCCTGCCGGGTCATCGACCTGTGGCCGCTAGCCCTGGCGAGATCATGGAAGGCAGCGAACTCCCCAACAACCGCCCCATTGCCCGCAATGACCTATTCGACGGGGAAGGGCTGATGGGCTATCTCGACTAGCGTGCTTGATTGACCATCGCATTTACTAGCCGTAGTTCTTGAAGGGCACCGCCAGTGGCGGTGCCCTTTTGTATAGCTTTGGCCGCTTTGCTCAGGGCAAGCCTGGTGATGAAATATTGCACTGGCCCAGCGGCGCGTATGCTACTTCGCCGAGGCCGGGGCAGCGAGGGCGGGCTGGCGCTCAAGCTGCTGCTGCAGGTCCACGACAAGGTCATCACCCGTGCGGTGGGCCTCCCACTTGCCGCTTTGCCGCCGCCCCCCTCGCACCTGGGGCTCAATTTGCCAGATGCCGGACATGAAGCCATCGTCTTCAGCTACCGTGCCGGTGTACTGAATGGGGGGATTAGCAGCGGTGATATAGCGCTTGGTGAAAGTGACCCGGCGACCGGTGACATCGCCGCTGAGGCGGGCTTCCCCTAGGCTACTGTCGTCTAAAATGCTGCCGCTGAGGGCGTTGTTAGCCTGGACGAAGGTGACCTCGAACCGCGTCGGCTGTCCGTTTTGCCAATAGGTCCCCAGCCAAGCGCCGGTTAAGTCTGACATCGTACTCCTCCCTTATCTAGTTGTCGTTACGTATAGCCTTGCCGGATATCGAGGCGTTGGGGGCTCCCGCCAGCCTAAGCGGCTACTTCTGCTCCTTGTAAAGCTGCTTGAAGCGCCGCTGCTGCTCGCTGTGGTCCACAATGGGACGGGGATAGTCACAGCGATCGCACTCGTCGGCGGGGACCTTGCTGGTCACTAGGTATTCTGTATCCACACTCCGCAGCTCGGGTAGCCATTCCCGGATGTACTCCGCCTCCGGATCGTATTTTTTTGCCTGGCTCGCGGGGTTAAAGATTCGGAGCGGCTTGGGGTCCATGCCGCTGGAAGCGCTCCACTGCCAGCCGCCGTTGTTGGCCGACAGGTCGCCGTCGTAGAGTCGCTGCATGAAGTAGTGCTCCCCCCAGCGCCAGTCGATGATCAGGTCTTTCGTCAAAAAGCTGGCGACAATCATGCGGCAGCGGTTGTGCATCCAGCCCAGCTC
>JBCCAG010000318.1:0-4932 GCA_039814955.1 Cyanobacteria bacterium P01_A01_bin.135 | reverse complement strand
GTCTCGCCCTGGCTATGCTGTAAAACCGGCAGCGCTACTGGCGGGGGCAGCAGGGGCTGGGGCGCTGGCGGAACTATCAGCGGCTGGGCAGCGGGAAAGGTGTGGCCGACAGCTGGCTCGGCTTCGGCGGCGTTGGGCAGCATCAAGTCGGCTGCTGAACCGATCAGGACTGTGGTAAGCAGGCCACTAGTTTTAAGGATTGACATAAACCGCGCATCAGTAGCGACGCCAATAGTTACGCCGGTTTATCCCTGAATCAGGATGGATATATTGCTTTAGGTAGTCGACAAAGATTAACCGCTACTGCTCCAGCGCATCGACCGCCTTGGGAACAGCCGCCGTTAGAATCTCATGCCCGGTTTCGGTAATCAGCAGATCATCCTCAATACGAATGCCAATACCCCGCCAGCGTTCGGGCACCTCAGGCTGATCCTCAGCAGGCTCAATCGTGGGGGAAATATACAGCCCTGGCTCTACCGTAAATACCTGACCGGGGGCCAGCAGCAGCGGGTCCTCCCCCTGCTGGTAAATCCCCACGTCATGGACGTCTAGCCCCAGCCAATGGCCGGTGCGGTGCATGTAGAACGGCTTGTAGGCTTCTTTTTCAATGATGTCTTCGACTTTACCCTGCAGCAGGCCGATATCCAGCAGCCCATCCACCAGAACTTCTACGGCCGCCTTGTGGGTGTCGCTATAGGGGGTGCCGGGTTGGGCTTTGGCGATCGCGGCTTTCTGGGCAGCCAGCACTAGGTCGTAAAGGATGCGCTGCTCGGGGGTAAAGCGGCCATTGACCGGGAAGGTGCGGGTGATGTCGGCGTTGTAGTAGCCGTAGGCGCAGCCGGCGTCGATCAGCAGCAGATCGCCGTCCTGCATTTGACCAGTGTTTTCCGTGTAGTGGAGGATGCAGGCGCTTTTCCCCGAGGCGACGATGGAGGGGTAGGCCGGACCATCGGCCCCCGCTTTGCGAAAGGCGTACTCCAGCTCCGCTTGGACTTCGTGCTCATAGGTACCGGGCTGGGCGATCGCCATGGCGTGGCAGTGGGCAGCCGCGGAGATCTCGGCGGCGCGGCGCATCAGGGCTAGCTCAGCGGGGCTTTTTACCTGGCGCAGGGGATGTAGCCGAGGGCCAGGATCCTCAATGGCGGTGGGGCCAGTGCCCCGTTTGGGGTAGGTGCGCATCAGGGCTTGCCAATGGCGCAGCACCCGGTCATTGAAGGGGCGATCGCGCCCTAGCCGGTAGAAAATTCGGTCGGCCTTTTCCAGGTACTGGGGCAGCTTTTCATTCAGCTCTTCGATGGGGTACACCTCGTCAGCGCCAAAGCGCTCCTTGGCCGCTTCCACCCCGACCCGGTAGCCGCTCCAGGTCTCCTTGAGGGCGTCCTTGGGCCGCACAAACAGCACGTAGCGGTGCTCTTCATGGCTAGGGCTCAGCACCGCCACCGCTTCCGGTTCATTAAAGCCCGTCAGATAGTAGAAGTCGCTGTCCTGGCGAAAATTGTATTCCACATCGTTGTGCATCACCGCAGATGGAGCGCTGCGAAAAATGGCCGTCCCCTGGCCGATGGCCGCTATGAGGCGATCGCGGCGCTGCCGGTATTCGGTTTGATCGATGTGATGCATAGGGTAGCTGTCCCGTGGGGTGAGCAAGGCGGAGTCCAGCCTAGAAGCTGTAGCTGAAGACGTCGATGCGATAGCCGCTCTCAGGCAAAGAGGCGGGGGTGAGGGCTGTGCTATTGCCTACCTGACGCACGGGAGCGTCCATCAGCGACAGAAAATCGTCTAGGGGCTGCAGACTGCAAGTTTCGGGGTCGGCAGCGCCGGTGCGGTAGTGGGCGGGAATGACGATTTTAGGCTCGATTTCGGCGATCGCATCCCGCGCCGCTTGTGGCCCATAGGCTTTGGGGCCACCCCCCACCGGAATAATCACTACATCCACCTGGGCAATCAAAATTCGCTGCTCATCGGTGATGGGGGCAGCGGCTCCCCCCATGTGCAGAATGGTCAGGCCGCCCTGGTTCCAGCGCCACATGACGTTGGTGCCAAACTGCCGTCCCCCCTTGAGGTCATGGTCCGAGACAATCCCCTGTACCTGCCCGGACGCTAGCTCATAGATGCCGGGGTCAGCGAGCTTGCGCGGGCTGCCTGGCAAATCTTGGGTCCAGCCTTCGTCAAACAGCAGACTGCTGGTCATCACCACATCGGCAGTCACCTCTGGGGGGCGGTAGCCCGCCGTACAGCCAATAGTGCGGAACGGGTTAACTAACACCCGCTGTCCTCCCGTGAATAGGAAGCAGGTGTGCCCCAGCCACTGCAGGGTAACCGCCGTTTGAGCCGCTGCTCGCTGCTCGCGGTACAGCCCTAGAGAGGCCAAGGCCCCGGCCCCAGCATGTTGAATAAATTTCCGTCGTTTCATCGCATCTCGCCTCGCCTAGGCGTGGGCACCATTGATTGGTTGGATTAATTGGTTGGTAACAGACTCAATTGGTATCACCGCACAGAGACCGCCACACAGCCTCTATCCAAGCCCCTGCAGGAAGTTCGCCAACAGGCGCTTACCGGACATGGTTAAAATGCTCTCCGGGTGAAACTGCACCCCTTGAATATGGGGGTACTCTCTGTGCTGTATGCCCATAATAGTACCGTCATCGGTCCAGGCGGTCACCTCTAAGGTGTCCGGGCAGCTTTCTGGCTCAATCACTAGGCTATGGTACCGGGTTGCCTCAAAGGGGTTGTCAAGACCGGCAAAGACCCCCTGGCCCTTGTGGTAGATAGGGGAGGTTTTGCCATGCATTAGCACGGGGGCGCTGCCAATGCGCCCGCCGTAGACCTGGCCGATGCTCTGATGCCCTAGGCAAACCCCCAGAACCGGAGTAGCTTCCCCGATGGCTACTACCAGCGCCTTGGAAATGCCCGCGTCGTCTGGCCGCCCCGGGCCAGGGGAGATGACAATGCCGTCCGGCTGGAGTTGCTGCACCTGCTCTAGGGTAATCGCGTCATTGCGATAAACCCGGACGTCGGCTGCCACGGGGTATTCTTGGCCCAGTTCACCTAGGTACTGGACCAGGTTGTAGGTGAAGCTATCGTAGTTGTCGATGACTAGAATCATGAACGCCCTGAGGTGCAGAGTAAAAAGGGAGCTGTGGACTAGAGAGGTGGGACGGTGAGCATCTCAGCGACTTTAAGCAGCAGGGGCGGAAACAGCAGCGCTCCGGCAATCACCAGCGCCGCCAGCGCACACACCAGTACGGCAGCGGCGGCGCAGTCTTTAGCGACTTTTGCGAGCTCGTGGTAAGTCTGCTTCACCGTCAGGTCTACCACAGATTCTATGGCGGTGTTCAGCAGCTCCATGGCCAGAACCACGCCCGTGATCAAGGCGATAACCGACAGCTCTGCCCGGGTGAGATTCACCCATAGCCCAAGGGCGATCGCTAGGCTACCCAGCACCGTATGAATCCGAAAATTGCGCTGGGTCCGAAAGGAATAGGTGATTCCAGCCCAGGCGTATCGAAAGCTAACCAATAGGTTGGTTGCCACCTGCCACGACATGGCGCGCTCAGCGACCCTCTCCACCTCCGCCAGCTCAGGTTCCTCTCTGAGGGATGCGTTGTTGAGATCCTGGTTGGTGGAAAGTTGCTGGGACATAATAGGTCGATAAAATAAGGCGTTTTCGGGATATGGGCAATCTGCTGACCACCCATAAGCAGGCAAAGTCACTGCCTAACGTTGAAATAACTGTAATAACTATATTGAGATATCCGTACTTTATGCTAGCGCTGTTACGGCATCCCTGCCGGTTTACGGCGATTTCCTCATCAGGTTTTAGTAATTTTCTGGCAGCGGCGTCAGCTGACCTGCCTCGGTATAGGGAGCCGTGAGGCCGATAGTAGCCAGGAGCCGGGCCTGCTGCTGTAGCATCTGGTCCAACTGTTGATCATCGGGGTGGTCCCACCCCAGCAGATGGAGAAGGCCGTGGGCCGCCAGCCAGGCGATTTCCTCCCTCAGGCTATGGGGGGTGCCGTCGGGGCGGGGGAGTGCTGCCTGCTGGACGCGTTCCCCCGTTTCTATAGAAATCACGATATCTCCCAGATAAACCGGATAATCTGGGCCCCAGTCCACCTCAAAGGAGTCATCTGAATCATCCGCTGGGGCAAAGGCTAAGACATCCGTAGGCTTATCTTGCCCGCGATAGTCGCGGTTGAACCCCTGGATTCCCTGGTCATCAGTGAGCAAGAGCCCCAGCTCGTAGCCACCCGGCGGTGGCTGAGGCGATCGCGGCGCTAAGGCCGTGAGCCAACTGGTTACCCAACCCTCCCAAACCAGCTGGCTAGCCAAATCGGGGGCTTGTTGAGAGAGCAAGGGCTCGAGGCTGGGGTTTACCTGCAGGCCAACTTCAAGGCAGTTTGGCATTGACTGTCTCCGGCGGCTACGGAGCCCTATCGTGTTAGGTAGGCTAGCCCAACCAACAGACCTAGTAGGGCAGTGACCGTTAGGGAGAAATGGAACAGGGACTTGCCGCCCTTCCGTACCATGTTGCGCATGGCTAGCTTGACGTAGCTGGGGGCGGGCTCCCCCGGGGGAGCGTTGGGGCTGGCTGCGTCAGTAGATAGGGTGGGGTCCGGCGCTGCAGTTGGGGAGGCAGCATCTTGGCCGGCATCCGGTGGTGTGGAGGAGAGGGGTTCTGTAGACATAGACGTAGAGGTAGGAAAGGGCAATCTGTACCAGAGGCGCCAATAGCAGTGGCGTAACAAATAGCAATAGGGTAGCAAACTACCGAATTTTCTTCAGCGCCATCCCTAGACGGCGGTAGCCCCATCCGGCATCAGGGTGTCTTGCCGCAGGTAGGCTTCAATAAAGGCATCCAGCGCCCCGTTCATCACGTCGTCGACGGCAGTGGTCTCTACTTGGGTGCGCAGGTCCTTCACCATCTGGTAG
>JBCCAG010000689.1:0-2671 GCA_039814955.1 Cyanobacteria bacterium P01_A01_bin.135 | reverse complement strand
TCCCAGATCAGCTGCTGCTTCTGGCCCATCACCAGGGTAATGTCGTGGAGGAAATCGCTGCCGCGACGAAAAGGCACCTGCCCTGCCACCGCTACGCTGCCGCCGGAGGGGTGAATAAGGCCGGTGAGCATTTTGAGGGTGGTGGTTTTGCCCGCCCCGTTGGGCCCCAAAAAGCCCACCACTTCCCCAGGCTGAATGGCAAAGGAGACCTGCTTGACCGCTTCGACCTGGCGATAGCGCCGCTTAAAGAAATGATTGATCGTGCCTTTCAGCCCTGGCTCCTTAACCGGAACGGGGTAGGTTTTGCTGAGCTGGTTTGCCTCGATGATGGCCACGGCAATGCGCCCCCTACAGTTTCTTTGATGATAGCCAAACGGGGTTACCGCGATCGCTGAGCCCGCTGCAGCAATATATTCCTAGGCGATACGCTGGCCCTGGCGGTATACCGCGGTAAGCCGGGGCACCGTACCGTCATGGTGAACTGCGATCAAATCTGCCCGCTTGCCCACCTCTAAGCTGCCGCGATCGCCCGCGAGCCCGATCGCCTTAGCTGGGTTGAGGGTAAACAGCCGCATGGCCTGGTGCAGGGGCTGCTGCGCCTTATCGGCGATGATGAACATGGCCTGCAGCAGGCTCTGGGGCACGTAGTCTGAGGAAATCACGTCTACCAAACCCCCGGCCACTAATTCCATCGCAGAGACATTGCCCGAGTGGGACTTGCCCAAGATTAGATTGGGGGCTCCCATCAGCACCTGGAGACCGTGGTTATGAGCCTCCTTGGCAGCGGCCAGAGTCGTGGGAAACTCAGCAATCTGCGCCCCGTCCTCTAGGGCCTCCTGCACATGCTCCACAGTGGCGTCGTCGTGGCTGGCCAGGCAAATCTGGTGCTTCTGGGTCAACGCTACCAGCAGGCGGCGGTTTTCCTCCGCGTGGCGGTGCTGGGCCTCTAGCCGGTCCCGGATGAAGCCTTCCATCTCCGCTTCGCTGACGCCGTGTTTGCCCTGGTAGTACTCTTTGTACTTGTCAATCTGGACGAACTGCCGCTGGCCGGGGGTGTGATCCATCAGGGAAATCATCGCCAACAGGGGGTGGTCGGCGTAGGTGGCGGCGATGTCATGCACCTGGTCGTAGCCCAGCTCGCAGCGCAGGTGGAGCCGGTGGTCTACCGCAAACCGTCCTTGGGTCTGTCCCTGATGGATGGCGTTAACCATGGGGCCGTACTGGGTCATGCGCATAGAAGTTGGGGTGACATCCCCCACGGCGATCGCGTCGCACACAGTGGTGATGCCCGCCGAGGCCAGGTCCCGGTCGTGGTACACCGCCGCCACATCCATGGGCCAGTGCACCTTGGGCCGGGGGGAGAGGCGCTGCTCGAAGTTGTCGGTGTGCAGCTCTACCAGGCCGGGCAGGAGGTAGTCGCCGCTGCCGTCTTGTCCCTGGTTGACCACGCCGGGCTGCACCTCGGCAATGACGCCGTCCCGCACCACCAGAGTGCCGAGCACTTCTTGGTCGGGGAGCTGCAGGCGGTAGTTGGTGAAAATCGCTTCGGTCATAGGTTGCATTGATCAGGCCTCCACAGTCCTACAGGAGTAAGGTTAAATTTTTCGCCAGGTTGAGGTTAACAGCACGTTATTTGGGCTTAAATCGCTAAAACTGCAGGGCGCGATCGCATACTCGCTGGCGCACGTCTGCGTCGTGGAAGATGCCCACCATGGCGCAGCCCTTAGCTTTGCGCTCTTCGATTAGCTGCATCACCACCTCGCGGTTAGCAGCGTCCAGCGCGGAGGTGGGTTCATCCAGCAGCAGCACCGGGTAGCCGACAGAAAAGGCCCGGGCGATGTTCACCCGCTGCTTCTCCCCCCCAGAGAACGTCGTCGGCGAGAGGTGCCACAGCCGCTTGGGTAAGTTCAGTTGGGTAAACAGCCCGCGAATTTTGTCGTAAGCCGCCTCGCGCGCCGTACCCAGGTCCATCAGAGGTTCTGCCGCCACCTCCAAGGCCGGCACCCGGGGAATCACCCGCAGAAACTGGCTCACGTAGCCCAGGGTGTGCTGCCGCACGGCGAGTAAATCGTGGTCTGGGATCTGGGTGAGGTCGACCCAGTCTCCCTGGTGCTTAACCCAAACGGCCCCTTGGTCAACCCGGTAGTTGGCGTACAGCGATCGCATGAAGGTAGATTTTCCAGAGCCGGAGGGTCCCTGCAGCGCCACGCATTCCCCTGCCTCAACGGTGAGGGACACCCCCTTCAATACTGGAATGGTGGCGTCCTGGTGATGCAAGACAAACCGCTTGTGCAGTCCCTCAGCGTGAAGCAGAGCGCTGGGAGAAAAATTGTCTGGCAGATTGGGATGGGATAAAAGCTGATGGGTCATAGCGCGAAAAAATTTATGTTGATATAAGGCCTGAATTTGTCATATCCAATGGGTTTTCGAACGGTAGGGACATGGCAGTGCCATGTCCTTGCAAAATGCACAACCCTAACCAGCGCCGTCAAAAGCCCATCAGGGATCCAGCGTCGCGCTGACAAGCTGCTGCGTATAGGGATGGTGCGGGTCATCCAGCACTAGCGCAATTGCGGCACCATTGGCCTTTTCGGATGGGGCCGATGACCCACACATAGCTGGCCGCTTACAGTCTCGCTAACGTTTTCTCGCTTTATCCGGCGGCTAAGAT
>JBCCAG010000119.1:0-8145 GCA_039814955.1 Cyanobacteria bacterium P01_A01_bin.135 | reverse complement strand
CTATCCCCCGTAATTATACGGATGAGGATGCCCTAGGCTCTAACTTGCTGCGCCACAATTTTTTGGGCGGTGACAGGAGTCTGGCCGCTGATTGCTGTAACTGCAACACTAAATCGAGCTAATGCTTAATTCTGTAAATCCTGTTGAGACGAGCACAGAAACGCCATTTGCAGCTAGTTTATCCAACCCATTTTTGTCAAATTACGCACCTTTTGAAGTGCCTAGCAACAGCGTTTCAGCACTGAGCGCTGACGATGTTGTATTAACGAATACTCCAAACAGCGTCGTTACTGAGGCACTTTTACCTGAAGCGCATTCCGGCACCGACACCTCTGGCCGCACATTGGACGGGGCATTGCTCAATGCCGTAGTGCTAGAGGGCAACCCTGAGCCCGAGGCGTCCCTGGCCACAGGCGACCTGGTGACAGCCACCTCGTCATCCGTACTCAGCCCTACGGTGATGGCGCGGGTTGTAGCCGCCCCTACTCTGACCATCGAAGTGGAGGAGAGCAGCCTTTTCCCCTTGGCAGGAGCCACCGACGTCAACCCCCAAACCCCGGTGCGGGTAGAGTTTTCCCAAGCCATCAACCAGAACATCCTGGATAGCAGCAGCTTTCGACTGGTGGATGATCGCGGTACGCCTGTGGCGGCAACCCTGGGCTCGGATCTCACTGGCGGCGTGGTTTCCCTGACGCCCCTAGCGCCCCTCACTGCCCGCACCCAGTACACCCTGGATGTCACCAGCGCCCTAACTGGGCTAGACGGCTCCCCCGTCACCCCCTTCACCGCCAGCTTCACCACCGGCGATCGCACCGCCGGGGCTGGCTTTGAATTCACTAGCCAGGCAGTGGTGCCGGGGGAAGTGCGCTTCGGGGTCACCTCGGTGGCGATTGGCCCCGATGGAAACGCCTACGCCTCAGATATCACCGGCACTATCTTGCGCTACAACCTAGACCCCGACACGGGGCTAGCCACCGGCACCGAAACCGTATTCTCTCGCCCCGGCGCCCAGATTGTCGGGCTGGCCTTCGCCCCGGATGCCACCGCAGGGGACCTGCGGCTATGGGTGTCCTACGCCCAGCGGGGGCAGGGTAATTTCACCGGCACGATTTCGGAGCTGACGCTGCCAGGTTCAGGTACAGGCGAGATAGTGCAGCGGGACGTGATCACCGGGCTGCCCCATACCCCGCGCCTGCAGCACCAGCCCAACGGCATCGCCTTTGGCCCCGACGGGCGGCTGTACCAAAACGTGGGCGGCTTAACGACTCTGGGGGGCACCCGCAACTGGAACGTGGATGAAACGCTGCTGAGCGCTGCCGTCATCGTGGCCGACTTGAACCACCCAGCCTTTCAAACCGGTGAACCGGTGAATGTGCAGACCGAGGGCCTCGGGGCAGACAACTACGACCCTACTGCCCCTGACGCCCCGGTAACCCTGTTTGCCACCGGCCTGCGCAACGGCTACGATTTGGCCTGGCACTCCAACGGCAACCTGTACAGCGGCATCAACGCCAACTCCCTGATTGGCCGCTTTAGCCCGGCGGGTGAGGGCGTGCCAGCTGTCACCGCCCGCCCCCACGAGATGCTGGCCCTGGTTCAGGCCGGAGCCTATTATGGTCACCCCAACCCCACCCGAGGCGAATTTGTCCTCAACGGCGGCAACCCCACGCCAGGGGAAGACCCTTGGGAAATTGACCAGTACCCTGTAGGAATCCAGCCCCAGGCCAACTTCGACCCCTCGCTGATTTACAGCACCCGCAGCGTTGGCGGCACCAGCCCCAACGGCCTGGCGGAATACACCGGCTTTGGAGACCTGAATGGCCGGTTGCTGGTCAGCTTTTTCACGGGGGCGCGGACGATTCAGAGCTTTGAGCTGGGCGCTGATGGCTGGGTGATTGACACTGACCCACTCACGGATGCCAATGGCGACAACATTACCTTCTCTAGCCCTTTAGATGTGGCGATCCATCCCAGCGGCGCTATTTACGTGGCCAACTTTGGCGTTAGCCAAGGCAACCCCAGCAACGGCGGGTTGTGGGTACTGCAGCCCATTACCACTGAGCGGCAGGCGGGTACCATCAGCTTCAGCGCTGTCGATTACACCTTATCTGAGGGTAACGCAGGGGCGATCGCCCTAACCCGCAGCGGCGGCAGCAGCGGTGAGGTGTCGGTGATTCTCAACTTGACGGGGGACACGGCCCAGGCTGGCGAAGATTTTGCCGCCGCTCCGCTGACCGTCACCTTCGCCCCCGGTCAGACCCAGCAAACCGTCGCCCTGCCTCTGATTGACGATGGGCTGGAAGAGGGCGCAGAAACCCTGGGGCTCACCCTGTCCCTCCCGGCAGGGGGCGCTACTTTGGGGGCGAGCCAGGCAACGGTGACGATTTTGGACGATGACGGTGCCAATGCTCCGCCGCCCGCCCCTGTGGGTGGGAGTGCCCTGTTTGTGGCCGCTTCTACCCGCCTAACGGTTGCAGAGCAGCAGTTCGTGGCCCGGCTAGAGTCTCTGGGCTATGCGGTTACGGTGCGGGATGATAACGACAGCCGCAGCAGCGACGCAGATGGGCAAGACCTGATTGTGATTTCTGAAACGGTGATTTCCGGGCGGGTGAGCCGCAAGTTCACCGACGCGGCGGTGCCGGTGATTACCTCAGAGCCTTACCTATTTGACGACTTAGGGCTGACGGGGCGGCGCGCTAGAGCCGACTTCGGGTTTGAGCGTCGCCAGAGAAGCGTGATAGTGACTGATGCGGCCCATCCATTGGCAGGCGGCCTATCTGGAGAGGTGCAGACCTACGCCCAGCCGGAGGAGGTGAGCTGGGGCCGACCGACAGGCAGCGCTATCGTCGCAGCGGAAGATAGCCGGGGCCGGGCGGCCGTTTTTGGCTACGAAGCGGGGGCAACCCTGGCCAACGGGAGAGCGGCGGCAGCGCGGCGGGTCGCCTTGCCGCTGTGGGGCACCCTGACCGATGATGGCCTCGAGCTGTTTGAGGCGGCGGTGCTGTGGGCGACTGGGCAGCGCGGTTAGGGCAACTATAGCCTTATCACGCGGAGCCAAGTGATGGGCCACCATGCACACCCCAGTGCGATGGTGGCTATGTACGGTGTGGTTAGTCCTCAGCCGAAGCGGCAACGGGGTCAAGCCACGCCAGCATCTCCCGCTTCAGCCGGTTCAGATCGCGGTAAAGCTCCTGCTTGACTAGCTGCCCCATGGCATCGATGGGAGAGAACGCCCGCCCCGACTGCCAAGGAATATCCTGGCCTAAGGGCGTTAGATGGGTGCCCGGCAGCGATCGCAGAGTGACGAGCTTGTGGCTGCGCTGTAGAGCGTCGTGCAGCATCTGGCACTGGTCAATTTCATCATCCTTAAAGCGCACGAGTAGGGTGCGACCCACCCTGTAATGGTCCGCCGCTAGGGCCATGGTCTCCTCCGGGGAAGGCACAAATTCCATAGTGGTGTTCGCGGGGTTCACCTGGGACTGGGTCAACTGCTCCAGCGCTGGGAAGGAGCGCTTCGCCATATCAAATAGCGACGACACCTGAGAGGAGGCCTGAGTAAACTCCTCCAGTAGCGGAATCGAGCGCCGCGCCGGGAAATTGTTGAAGGACAAAAAGATATTGCCCGCCCGCTCTTCTTCAAACAGGCTGCCGATTAGCAAATGCACTTTGCAGCCCATGCTGTGGCCCAGACCGTAGATGGGCAGATGGCGGCGCTGGAAATTGTCCCTCAGGTAGTCCTGGGCGCGGTCAAAGGTGAGCAGCACCTGGCGGGCGATCGCCGTGTGGTCCATGGTGTTGATGAAGGGGGTGGCCACTACGACATAGCCCTCGGAGGCCAACTGCTCCAGCAGCCAGCGGTAGGTGAGGTGCGGTGCGCCCGCCACAAAAGCCCCACCCAGAAAGTGAATCATTGCCTTGGGGTTGCGGGGCATTAAGATCCAGTTGCCCCGCACGTCTCGCCAATTCATTGTCTGTCTCTCCCTGACATGTCTAGCTGTGTTGCTGATTTGTCGGACAGGGCAGCGCCCATGTCTCTACGACCGGACTATCGCGACTGGGTTACGAGGCGATCGCCGCGGACCCAAGCGTACTGCCCTTGGGCTGAGGTCACTAAATACCACTGCCTCCCATCCGCGCTGCCCGCAGACTGGGTCGCCGTTACCACCTGGCTCGGGGTGAACCGAGTAATGACGGGGTAAACCGTACTGGGCCCTGCATGACCGCTCAAAGTGCCTGGCGCATAGATTTGCGCCAAAAAGGGGGAAATTCTGCGCCCATGCAGCAGGCGCGGCATCTGCTGCTGGCGACGAACCACTTGCGGTTGTGGGGCGGCATAGATTGGCTGCTGGGGAGAAACCTGAATCACATCCCGGCGCTCGTCGCGATCGCGCTGGCGAATGATGACGGTGCGGTCTGGCTCAAGAATAACGATGCCGCGCTCATCTATGCCGTGCCCTGAGTAGGACTGATCCCGCAAGATAATTCTAGAATGGGGCGATCGCACTCGAATGCTGCGATGACTGCTGCCTCTGGTGGGAGATCGTCGCTCAAACCGCCGTCTAGGCTCCAGGCCTTCTAGCGTGCGGCGGTCCTGCATCAAGCGCTCTAGCCGTTCGGCGGCACTCAAACGGTGCCAACCCTCCCGCTCGTTGGCCGCGGCCGGCAGCGTCAACAGGCTGAGCAGTAGCGTAGTAGCGATAAGGCGTTTCATAGCTGGTGGGAAAGAAAAGGACGCAGTAGCTGCAGAGCCCTTGCATCCATAGTAGTGGCTGCGGCGGGGGAAGGGGGGACTTGCCTATGACGGTTATGGGCCAGCCCATCAGCCCATTAGTCTTGACAGTAGATCTATGGTTACGTAGGAATAGCCATGGGCAGCCCCGCCCAGAACGCGAAACGGGTGACCGGGGTCTCCGAGGTGGCTGAGCACTAGCCGGGCGGCGGAAAAGCCCTGGGTCTTGGTGTAGCCGTTGACGGTAATTAGGGTGGGCAGCCCCGCCGCAGTCGCCGACTGCAAACCGTACTGGGAATCTTCAATCACCAGGCAGTCTTGAGGTGGCAGGGCCAGTTTATCTAGGGTGTAGTAGTAGATGTCGGGGGCGGGCTTTTTGGCCGGGACCACATCTCCAGCCGCCACCACCTCAAACCAGTCCATGGCCTCAGGGCCAAAGGCTCCGCTTACCAAGGCGACCACGTTCTCGTAGCTGCTCGTGGTGGCGATCGCCAGTCGGCAACCCTGCTGCCGGGCCTCCGCAATTAGCCGCCGGACGCCAATGCGCAGGGGAACTTTGCCGCTGCTAATTCTGGCTTTGTAGTAGGTGTTTTTTAGCAAGTGCAGTTTGCGGATAAAGGCCGTCAGCGCTTCCTTGGATTTTGGCACCAGAGCCGGTGGAATTTCGGGCTGATAGGCCTTGATGAAGTGGCGCAGTCGCTCCTTGCCCCCCGCTACCACGAGCAGGTCCCCGTACAGCTCGTCCGGCCACACCCAGTCGAGCCCCAAATCGGCAAAGGCTTCATTAAAGGCGATCCGGTGGCCGTCCCGCTCGGTGTCGGCTAGGGTGCCATCGACGTCAAAGATTAGCGCTTTAGGCAAGCCGGAGGAGGATGTCTGAATCATGTAGCCGTATTGAATAACCAGCGAGGAGCGGGGCAGAGCTTATGCTGCTTTTACCCCTCACAGGCGATTTAGTCCTGCTAGTCAGTCTAGACGAGCCCATCGATTCCGCCTAGTATCGGGACGGACCCATTGATCCAATACCGCAATAACCCAACATAGACACCATGGACAGCACAGGTGTATTGATTAGCCAAATTATCGGCCTAGTGCTCGCCGCACTGGTCGCCACGCTCGTCTATCGAGATGCCAAATCTCTGAAGTACCAGGGAGCCTCTGTCTCCCCTGCTTTATGGACGGCTCTGGTGTTTTTGCTGTTAATTGTGTTTTTGCCGCTGTACTTGATCCTGCGGCAGCTTGTGTGGCAACCACAGATTCGTGAGCGGTAAGTGGCTGGCCACAAGTGAGCGGGGGCGGCCCCCGTAAGAGCGTCGTTCACTCATGAACTCTTAGACATAGTGACGCAAGGGACAGTAGCGTGAGCAGCAGTGGGTGAAGCTGCACATAGGCTGCACCATGAGCTACTGCCTCGGTGCCACTTACTGCATCCACTAGTGCTTCAATTCATTACGCTTCTTTGCGGACTGTCTAGGTCTCTTTACGCTGTGTGCTAACTTCGACTACAGCAATAGTCTTAAGGATTACTTAAGGCATTGGCTTCATCTACTCAAGGGGATAAACTTGCGCTGCGTTCACGCAATTTTAGTCCTGCGATTTTGGCTGCAGCGGGCGATCGCACCATGACCCTGTGCCTGGCTAGCTGCCCTTTGCTCCGCGATCGCGCCCTTGCTCTTATTCCTTAAGCTGACCCTGCTAGAGCTTGTTTTAATGGCTAACCTTCATTCACCCTCCAACGTCGCGGCACCGGCTACCAACGGCCAGTTCAGCGACTACGTTGCCCATCTACAGCTTCATATGGCCCTACAGGCCCGCAACCTAGTGCCTCCCCTGACCCAGGTCACCGACAGCCGCCAGCAGCTCTTGCAGCAAACCCAGGCGGACGCAGAGAAGCTGATCTCGCGTCAGATGCGGTAGTTGTTTGAGGAGCAATACCCATAGAAGAACTTGCTCCCGCCGTTCCGCTCTCGCTTAGGCACCCCTCCCCTAGGTTCACCCTAGTGGCCCATCTCCAAATTGTTACAAGATTGTTAAGGTGGAGTCAGAGGCGTTCGGCCCTTTGCCTTAGGTAGCATTTAGGAAGGGGCGGTTGCCGCAACGTAAGCGGGAGCATTACTGTGCTAGTTAAAAATCTTAGCCGTAAGCAGCAGGTCAATCTCGCTGCTCTATTTACGGCGGGGCTGCTATTTTGGTCTAGCTTGGCGTCATTGCTGCCCACCTTACCGCTCTACATTGAGGATGCGGGGGCAACGACGCAGCAGGTCGGCACCGTGATGGCGTCGTTTGCTATTGGCCTACTGTTGCTGAAGGCCCGGCTCTCAAAGCTGGCGGATTGGCGCGGCCGCAAGCTAGTGCTGCTGATTGGCATGCTGGCCAGCGCGACGGCACCGCTGGGCTATCTCATGACCCAGTCGCTCCCCCTCCTGATTGTGCTGCGGGCGTTCCACGGCATCAGTATTGCTGCCTTTGCCACGGGCTACAGCGCGCTGGTGGCGGATATGGCTCCCCCTAAAAATCGCGGAGAGCTGATTGGCTACATGAGTTTAGTCAATCCACTGGGTCTGGCCCTGGGCCCTGCTTTGGGGGGGCTACTCTATGGCATTGGCGGATATAGACCCGCCTTTTTGCTTTCCGTTGGGTTGGGGACAGTGGGTTTACTGTGTGTCCTGCGGGTATGGGAGCCTCCCCGTGCCACTGCCGTGGCCAGCTCAGCAGAGGCGGGTCAGTTTTGGAAGCTGCTGGGCACCGATCGGCTGCGGGTGCCTGTGGTAGTGCTGCTGATGGTAGGCATCGCCTTCGGGGCCATCAGCACCTTTGTGCCGCTGTATATCCGCGATACAGGGGCCAATTTTAACGTTGGTCTGTTTTATACGGCAGCAGCGATCGCCAGTTTCTCCGTGCGGCTGCTGACGGGGCGCGCCTCAGATAATTACGGTCGGGGGCGCTTCATTACCTTGGGGCTGCTGCTGTACGGCAGCGCCATGGTGATGCTCTGGCAGGCAGAGAACGCCTCAATGTTTTTGATGGGGGCAGTGCTGCAGGGCGGGGGAGCGGGTATCATTATTCCTACCATGGCGGCGCTGATGGCTGATCGCTCCCTGCCGGAGGAGCGGGGCCGCATTTTTGGGCTGTGCATGGTGGGCTTTGACGTTGGTCTAGCGACTGCCGGGCCGCTATTGGGGAGCTTTGCCGATGCCATCGGATACAGCGGTATCTTCGGTCTAGCGGCTGGCCTGATCTTTTTGGGGCTGCTGCTGTTCATCCCTCTATCTAGTAAAGATGTGGCCCATTCGATTCGATTTACTTTGGCTGGGGGCCGAGATCTATATGCGATAGATAGCCCCACGCGCTAACTACAGGTCGCAGGCGATG
Organism: Cyanobacteria bacterium P01_A01_bin.135; assembly: GCA_039814955.1. Classification (GTDB taxonomy): domain Bacteria; phylum Cyanobacteriota; class Cyanobacteriia; order CAKZMO01; family CAKZMO01; genus JBCCAG01. The sequence goes on along the minus strand of JBCCAG010000119.1, from coordinate 44 downwards.
CGAAAGCCCAAGTCGCTGCTGCAGGTTTGCGCCGCTAGCCCAAT